>NZ_JBMBTE010000018.1:0-62781 GCF_048897285.1 Rhodococcus sp. O3 | reverse complement strand
CGCCCACCTCGGCCATGGCTGCCCGCGCCCGCGCGACCGTCGCGGTCTGCATCGCGAAACCGTGCCCTACGCCGGGATACCGCAGCTGCGCCGTCGGCACACCGGCGTCGCGGAGGCGGTTTCCGTAGTCTTCGACCCCGTCGCGCAGGGGGTCGGCGTGTCCGACCGCGATGATCGCAGGCGGTAGCCCGGCCAGCGACGAAGCGAGTGCGGGTGTCCCGTACTCGTCGTCGGTGGCCGGATCGTCGCCGAGATAGAGATCCTTCATCCAGTCGATGTCTGCCGCAGTCAGGAACGGGCTGTCTCCGAATTCCCGCATGGACGGCCGGTCGCAGCGGCGCTCCAGACCCGGGTAGAACATGACCTGCTGGGCGATCGCCGGGCCGCCTTCGTTGCGCGCGCGCAACGCTGTCGCCGCGGCCAGGCCACCTCCGGCGCTGTCCCCGCCGACGCCGATGCGGCCGGTGTCGACCCCGAGGCCGGCCGCCTGTTCATGGAACCAACACAGCGCCGCGTACGCCTCGTCGTGGGCGACTGGATACGTGTACTCGGGGGCCAGCCTGTAGTCGACGTTGGCGATCACCGCGCCGGTGGCTTCCGCGACGTCCCGGGCCAGGCGGTCGAAGGACGCCAGCGAGCCCATGATCATGCCGCCGCCGTGGAACCACAGCAGAGCAGGGGCATCGACCGTCGGTGCCGCCGGGGGACGGTAGATGCGCACCGCCACCGGTCCATGGGGGCCTTCGAATCCCGTGTCGGTGATCGAGCGCATCTCCGGACCCGCGGGACGGACGATCGACTCGAGGTTGCGTCTCGCGCCCTCGACTCCGATCTCTCGCATGGGTCGTGCGCCGGCATCGGCCATGCGCCGGACGATCGCGTCGACATCGTCGTCCCAGACGGAGGTGTACCGGCCGGTGGGTTCGGTGACAGACAAGTCGTGTTCTCCTCGGTGGACCGGGGCTTCGCCCGGCGGGTGGGGAACGTGACGGATGGCCTGCGTCAGGATTCGGCACGGGTCGTGTTGCGCAACAACATCCCGGTGCCGGCCTCTCCGCCACGTCGGTGCTCGTTCATCAGTGCGATCAGGCGCTCGTTGTCGTGGTCGGCGAGCGCGTCGATCATGGCTTCGTGTTCGGCCACGACCCGTCGGCGCACTTCGGCGTCGAAGAGATAGGCCGCGTGATACGGCATGGCCAGGCGCCACAGTCTGCGGATCTCGGCCACCACCAGACCCAACGGTGATCGGTCGAACATTGCGAAGTGGAAATCCTGGTTCGCCAGTCGCATTTCCAGGAGATCGTTGCGGTCCGCCGCGGCGGCGACGCGGTCGCCGAGGCCACGGACCTCGGCGAGTGCCGCGTCGTCGAAGGCGGGGAGGGAGGCCAGCACCTCGCGCTCCAGGGCGTGTCGCATCAGGTAGATCTGGTCGAACTCCGACTGCTCGAGCCTCACGACGGCATAGCCGACGTTCCTGCGGTGCTCGACGAGGCCCTGCGAGGCGAGTTCGCGTAGTCCCTCCCGGATCGGGAGGCGACTGACGCCGAGCCGTTCGGCCATCATTTCCTGCCGGATGGGCTGACCGGGGAGCAGGTCGCCGGTGATGATCATTCGTTCGATCTCGGTGGCCACCCAGTCGGCGCCGCGAACGGACGCGCCTCCGCGCGAGCCGGTGGCATCCCCATCGGCCGCTGTAGCGTGTCGGCTCACCTCGGTCCCTCCTCGTGCCACTGTCGGACCGGTGGCTGTCGGTCATGCCCTGTCGAGCGCACCGTCGCTTCTCAGGGCGTCGACGTCGTCCACGCCGTACCCCATGGCGCCGAGGATCGCCTCGGTGTCGGCTCCGCGCGGTACGGCTCGGCGCGGGGTTCGCGTCGAGCTGCGGCCGAGTTTGATCGGCACGCCCAGGCCACGATAGTCGACCGTGTCGAGGAACAATCCGCGGTGAACGGTTTGTGGGGCGGTGAGCGCCTGGTCCACCGTGTTGACCGGACTGGCGGCGACACCGGCGCGTTCGAGTTCGGCGGCGAGGTCGTCGCGGTTCCACCGGGCGATCCGTTCGGCGAGCAGGGCGGAGAGTTCGTCGCGGTGCCGGGAACGTACGCCGTTGGAGAGGAAGCGCGGATCGTCGGCGAGTTCGGGGACGCCGAGCACGGCGACCAGCGAGCGGAACTGCCGGTCGTTGGCCGCGCTGACGAAGAAGTCGCCGTCGCGGGCGGCGAAGACCTGGTACGGCACGACCGTCGGGTGATAGTCGCCCGTGCGCTGCGGCACCTTCCCGCTGGAGACCCAGTTGGAGGCGTGCGGGTGCAGAAGCGAGATCACCGAGTCGAGAAGTGTGATGTCGACGAGTTGTCCCCGGCCGCTGCGTTCGCGTTCGGTCAGGGCGAGCAGGATGCCGCTGACGGCCATGTGAGCGGCGACGATGTCGACGACGGGGACGCCGACGCGCAGCGGGTTACCGTCCGGGTAGCCGTTGACGCTCATCAACCCGCCGAAGGACTGCAGCACCGCGTCGTAGCCGGGCAGGCCGGCCATCGGCCCGTCGACGCCGAACCCCGTGATCCGGCAGTACACCAGTCGCGGGTTGGTCTCGGTCAGCACGGTCTCGTAGTCGAATCCCCACCGGGCCATGGTGCCGGCCTTGAAGTTCTCGATCACCACGTCGGCACCGTCGAGCAGGTGGCGCAGCACGTCGCGACCGGCGGTGGTGCGCAGGTCGAGGCAGATGTTCTCCTTGCTGTGGTTGAGCCCGGCGTAGTACGCACTGCTCTGTCCGCTCTCGTCGAAAGGTGGTCCCCAGCCCCGTGTTTCGTCGCCGGTCGGCGCTTCCACCTTGATGACTTCCGCGCCGTGGTCGGCCAGTGTCTGGGCTGTGTACGGGCCGGCCAGGACACGGCTGAGGTCGAGTACTCGCAGACCGGCCAGGACACCGACTCCGGTGTTCTGCTCCGCTGCACGCCACGCGGCTCGGCCGTCGATGACGGGGCTGTCGGAAGCGGTCGGTTGTGCGGTCGCGCCGCCTGCCGGTGGGAAGGAATTCACGGCCGGCTCCTGTCCGTGGTCGTCGGTGTCTCGTCGTGTGTCGATCGGGTTCCGACGACGACGTCCCAGACGTCGACGCCGTCGTCGAGGATCCGGCTCGCCAGGGCGTCGGCCCAGAAGCTCTCCGAGCCGTGGCGGTCGCGCCAGCTCCACAAAGACGTGGTGAACCGGCCGAGCGGGTGTTCGGACGTGGTTCCGATGGCGCCGTGGATCTGGTGGCCCGCGGCAGCGACAGGCTGGGCGGACATCGCCGTCACCACCTTCGCGGCCGCCGTCGCCACGTACGGGTCCTCGGGGGTGTCGTCGGCCGCAGTCGCCGTGTCCACCGCGATCTCCATCATGGTGGTCAGAGCCGCGAGCTGTGCCAGGCGTTGCTGAACCGCCTGGAACTTTGCGAGAGGCCGCCCGAACTGGGTCCGCTCCGAGGCATAGCGCAGCGTGTGGTCGTGTACGGCGGCGGCCGCCGCGGTCGTGGCGGCCGCATAGGCGAGCGCGCCCCGCCGAACGAACTCGTCGAGCGAGACCGGGGCAGCACCGTAGAAGAGGACGGGCGCGTCCTCGAAGGTGACGTCCCCGATCGAGACGCCGATCGGATCCGCTTCGGCTGTGATGGTGACACCGGGTCCGGACATCGCCACTGTCGCGACGGACGATCCTTCGGCGCCGGGTTCGGGCGGGAGCAGCACGACGAGCGTGTCCGCGTCCCCGGCGTAGGCGACGTCGGTGACCGTGCCGTTCAGGACCGTGGCGCCGTCGAGGGAACGGACCGAGCACGAATGTCCCACTGCGGCGGACGCGGTGGCCGCGGCCGGTGTGTGACCCGCCGACGCGGCGAGCCAGTGCGCCAGGACCGTGTGTTCGATCAACGGGGTCAGCGCGCCGCGTCGCGCTGCGACCGCCACGATCGCGAGCACGTCGGCGAGTGTCGCCCCGTCGCCGCCTGCGGTTTCGGGGATACCGATGGTGGTGAAGCCGGCGGCATCGAGCTGTGCCCAGATCGCGCTGTCCGTGCCCCGAGCGGGGGTCTGCAGATCGACGCCGATGCGATCGATCATGGACGTGGTGGCCGAGATCAGCTCGGCGGTGAACTCACTCATCGAACCCCCAGACCGCGGGCGACGATCCCGCGCAGGATCTCGTTGGTGCCACCTCGAAGGGTGAACACCGGTGTGTGCAGGACACTTTGGGCCAGCATGCGGGCGAGTGGATCCGCACCGCCGCGGCGCGCTCCGACTCGGCCGGACGATCGCACGGCCTCGACGAGGTCGCCTTCGAACGTCGAGCCGAGGTCCTTGACCATCGCTGCGAGTACGTCGGGCTTGCGTCCCGCGGTGAGTTCGGTGGCGACTCGCAACGACATTCGCCGCAGGGCCCAAGCACGCGCCGTCAGTACGCCCAGGGTCTCCCTCTGGCCGGGTGTCGCGCCGGCCTCGGAGAGGTGCGCGGACCATGCGCGCAGGAGCGGCATGGTGCTGAGGTAGCGCTCGGGTCCCGAGCGTTCGAACGCGAGTTCGCTCATCACCTGGGCCCATCCGTTTCCGCGGGTGCCGAGCAGTGCGGACGCGGGCACGCGCGCGTCGTGGAAGATCACCTCGTTGAAGTGCTGTTGCCCGTCGATGCTGCGCAGCGGGCGAATCTCGATGTCGGGATGGGGGAGATCGACGATGAACTGGGACAGGCCGTTCTGGCGGTCGGTGGGTTGCCCGTCGGTGCGAGCGAGCACCACCATCGCGTGTGCGAGATGCGCGCCGGTGGTCCACACCTTGGTTCCGGTGATCGTCCACGACTCACCGTTGTCGACAGCGCGCGTGCGGACCGCTGCGAGGTCCGAGCCGGCGTCGGGTTCGCTCATACCGATGGCGAAGAAGGTCGTGCCTGCGGAGATTCCGGGAAGGTAGCGCTGCTTCTGTTCCTCGGATCCGTTCGTGAGGATGCTCGGGGCCATCTGCCGGTCGGCGATCCAGTGCGCCGCGACCGGGGCGCCGTGCGCGAGCATCTCTTCGTTGACGACGAAGCGTTCGAGGGGGCTGCGTCCGCGTCCACCGTATCGGGTGGGCACCGTCATGCCGAGCCAGCCTCGCTCGGCCACGCGGCCGCTGAAACCGGGGTCGAACCCGGTCATCCAGCTGTCGACGTCCGGAACGTAACTGCCCCGGGCGAGTTCGTCGGCGAGGAAGCCGCGCACGTCGGCGCGCAGGTCCTCGAGTCGGGTATCCGTGGGATCGGGATGTTCGGTACGCACAGCGGTCATGACCGATTCGGTCCTCGGGACGACCACGCGGCGTTGCCTTTCCGCGACATCGACCACATCTGCACGCCGCGCTCGATTTCGAGTGCAGATGCCCAGCCGACGGCCGGGGGACCGAGTTCCAGACGTGCGCTGGTCATGATGCGGCGGGTCAGTTCGGGATCGGCGGCGGCTGTTCTCACCAGCTCGTCGACCGTTCGGGGAATGTCCTCGACCGCGACCGCGGTGTAGGCCAGACCCCGGGCGACGGCTTCGGTCCCCGTCAACGTTCGGCCGCAGGCGGCGAGGGCGATGGCTCCCGACCAGCCGAGGGCCCGCCCGAGCAGGGAGATGTGCCCGCCACCGGGGTGGATCCCGCGGGCGGAGAAGCCGCTGTCGAGCACGGTGTCCGGGGTGACCACCATGATGTCGGCGGCCATCGCGAGATTGAGTCCGGCACCGACTGCGCCGCCGACCACGACTGCGATGGTCGGCACGGGAAGTGAACCGACGCGCACGAATGCGCCGTAGACGGCGGAAGTGCGGCGAACGGACTCGGGGGCAGCGGGATCGGAGGACGACGACGCGAGGTCGCGGGTGTCGGCGCCGCTGCAGAAGTAGCTGCCGTTGGCTTCGATCACGGCGACGCCGATCGTGGGGTCGGCTTCGACGCGGTCGCAGAAGGCGACGATTTCGGCTGCCATGTCGAGGGTGATCGCGTTCTTGCGGCGGGGATTGTTGAGGGTCAGGCGGGCGACGCCGTGGTCGAGGGAGGTGAGTACCGGCGGTTCCGTCGGGCCTGCGCCCAGGTCCGCGTCGGGTGAAGTCTGGGTCATGGGGCGACCGTAACAGATTGGATTCATATTTTGGATCCAATTTTGATTGACAAAAACTGGCGGGCTGCTGTGCACTGGCTGGACCACAAGTCGCCGCGCAGGCGGCGTCGGGAAGGAGTACCTGTGTTCAGCTTGGCGGGACGCATCGCGCTGGTCAGTGGAGGCGGACAGAGCGTCGGTGAAGGAATCGCGAAAGTGCTGGCGCGACAAGGTGCCGCGGTCATCGTCAACGATCTGCACGCCGAACGGGCCGAGAAGGTTGCAGCCGCGATCGTGGAGGAGGGCAACGTCGCCGTCGCCTCGGCGTTCGACGTCACCGACTTCGACGCCACCCTGGAACACGTGCGCGCCGCGGAAGCGGAACTCGGTGGGCACGTCGACATCGTCGTCAACAACGCGGGTGTCGCCGAAGGTCGCGTGATCAAACCGTTCCGGGAGCTGTCGCCCGAAGAATGGCGGGCGCCGATCGACCTGAACATCTTCGGGTCGATGAACTGCATCAAGGTTGCTCTCGACGGAATGTGCGATGCCGGCTGGGGGCGGGTCGTGCAGATCTCTTCGGGATCCGCGCGGACGGGCCAGGACATCAACCAGACGATGTACGCGACCGGCAAGAGCGGCATCGAAGGCTTCATCCGTCATCTCGCCGCCGAGACCGGCAAGCACGGTGTGACAGCCAATATCGTGGCGCTCGGCCACCAGAAGAACCTCGAGGACAAGATGAGCCCCGAGATGATCGAGCAGATCCTGCGGACCATTCCCATCGGCCGATTGGGCGACCCGATCGAGGTCGGGGCGTTCTGCGCCTATCTCGCATCCGACGAGGCCGGCGGTATCACCGGACAGACGTTGGACTTCAACGGAGGGTCGCAGACCCGATGACGCCGGACTCGAGCCCGCCGAGCACGATGTCGCTCACAGCGCTGCGGGTGGCCGATCTCGATCGCGCCGTCGAGTTCTACGTTCGGGGTTGCGGATTCGTGCACGACAAGGATCTCACCACCCCGGCGTTCCGGGCCACGATCGTCCGGGCCGGTGTCGCCGGACTCGAACTGGTGCTTCCGACGGACGGTGGTGCGGACGCCACGCCCGACCACGGCAACATGCTCGTCAAGATCGTCGTCAACACCACGGACACCGAAGCGCAGATGGCCGACGCCTGTGCGCACGGCGGTACCGAGGTGACCCCGGCGACCGGACTCGAGGCATACGGCATGGTGATCGGATCCGTCCGCGATCCGGACGGCTATCTCGTCGAGTTCGTACAACGCGCGGCCGTCGAGACTTCCGACCGTTGAGCGGGAGAGCCACTCGCTCCGAGGCACAGGCGCCGTCAGGGTCCGTGACGGAATTCCACGGACCCTGACGGAACGCGCGGTAAATACTGCTGCGAGACAACAAGTTCGACGTTGAATCAGTCGGTTCGGGGTGGTCACCCTGTGCGGTGCCCTCGCCGCAACAGCCCGCGGAACGTCGGTGTCCGCCTGAGATCGGAGAACGTCCATCGGCCGCGGTGTCTGCAGGGGACACCGCGGCCGACGTGTTCGGTGACAGCGAGGTTCGACGAACCGGCTCAGTGTGCGACGAACCGGCTCAGTGTTCGACGAACCGGCTCAGTGTGCGACGAACCGGCTCAGTGTGCGACGAACCGGCTCAGTGTGCGACGAACCGGCTCAGTGGGCCACGAGGTCCGCGGCCACGCAGCGCTGCCAGATTTCTCCCGCGACCATGCGCAGGGGAGCGACCATCTTCTGATGGTCGAACGTGCCCACGGGCGCGCAGACGGACAGCGCCGCCAGGTTGCCGTACATATGATCCGGCGGGCCGATCGACACCCCGACGCACGCGATGCCAGGGAACGCCTCACCCCGGTCGAACGCGGCGCCACGGTCTCGGACCAGGGCCATCTCCTCCTCGAAGCGGCTCGAGGCGGAAGGGATGCCGTGCTTGCCCTCGGTGGCGCCGTGGAGCCCACGGGCCGACGATGTCCCGGAGACCGCAGAGAAGGCCATGACGACCTTGCCGAGCGCGGTGAGGTGCGCCGGCACCCGCTGTCCGACAGCAGTCGGGGTGGGACCCGAGGAGCGTCCGTTGATCTTGGTCAGGTAGACGGTGTCCCCGCGGTCGACGACGCCGAGCTGAATCGTGATCCCGGTGCGCTGCGCGAATGCGTGCATGACGGGACGCGCGTGCTGGAGGAGCCGGTTCTGATTGAGCGCGGCCTGCCCCATCTCGTAGGCCTTGACACCCAATTCGTAGGTCTGCTCGGGCGAGCGGGCGAGCCATCCCGCATTGGCGAGTTGTTCGAGCAGGCGGTGCGCCGACGACCTGGGCAGCCCGGTGCGGGCCGTGACCTTGGCTAATGTCATCGGGCCCGTGCTGAGGGCCTCGAGGACCAGCGACACCCGGTCCACCACGGAAACCGGAACTCCATCGGTGCGTGACGTACTCAACCCATCCTCCTGACACCCGAACTCGGTGTGATGCCCATCACGGTACCTGCGGTGTGCTTCGGACATCAATGCACTCGAGACCGTTCGCCCCGCGCGTGCCGCGTCGGGGAACCGGCGTGTACGAGTACACGCCGCGGTCCCGGCGGGAGATGCCGCCGGAACTGCTCTCCCGTTGTACGGGAGACCCGCGTCACAGGGCAAGCCCCGCTTGCCAAGCTGACCACACACGACGGGCGAGTTGTCGCGATCAGTCGATCAGGAGGCGAGGCACAGTGAGTTCCACCGATTCCGAGGATCAGATTCGCATCATCGACACCGGCACGCCACCGGCACGGTATGCGCGCGGTTGGCACTGCCTTGGGCTGGTGCGCGACTTCGCCGACGGTGAACCGCATCAGGTGGATGCATTCGGGACATCCCTCGTCGTGTTCGCAGGCGAGGACGGACAGCTCAATGTCCTCGACGCGTACTGCCGGCACATGGGCGGCAACTTGGCTCAGGGCACCGTCAAGGGCAACTCGATCGCATGCCCGTTCCACGACTGGCGCTGGCGCGGTGACGGAAAATGCTCCGGAATCCCCTACGCGCGCAGGGTCCCTCCTCTCGCCCGCACGCGTGCGTGGACTACGACCGTGGTCAGCGGCCAGCTCTTCGTGTGGCACGACCCCGAAGGGGCCGAGCCGTCCGGCGAAGTGGCGATCCCAGCGATCCCCACGTACGGCGATCCCGGCTGGACGGACTGGGTGTGGAACTCGATCGAGGTCACGGGTTCGCACTGCCGCGAGATCGTGGACAACGTCGTCGACATGGCGCACTTCTTCTACGTGCACTACGGGATGCCCACATACTTCCGCAACGTGTTCGAGGGACACACGGCGACACAGGTTATGCGCTCGCGGCCGCGGGCCGATGCCGTCGGGGTGAGTCAGTCCACCAACTACAGTGTCGAGAGCCGATCGGATGCAACGTATTACGGTCCGTCCTACATGATCGACAAGCTGTGGAGTGGCGGCCGAGATCCCGAATCCGCGCCGAACATCTACTTGATCAACTGCCACTACCCGATAACGCCGACGTCGTTCCGCCTGCAGTACGGGGTGATGGTGGAGAAGCCCGCCGGAGTCCCGGACGAGCAGGCCGAGCAGATCGCTCAGGCGGTCGCGAAGGGCGTCGCGATCGGTTTCGAGCAGGACGTGCACATCTGGAAGAACAAGTCCCGCATCGACAATCCGTTGCTGTGCGAGGAGGACGGTCCCGTCTACCAGTTGCGCCGCTGGTACGAGCAGTTCTACGTCGATGTCGCCGATGTCCGACCGGAGATGATCAACCGGTTCGAATACGAGATCGACACGGAACGTGCCCTCGCGAGCTGGCAGGCCGAGGTGGACGAGAACCTCGCAGCCGGGCGCAGTGCCTTCGCGCCGAACCTGACGGCAACCCGTGCGGCATCCGGGACGGCCGGATCCTAGCGCGCGTCCCCCTCGACGATTTCATCCGATTCCTCACAGGAGTACGACCATGAGCTATGAAGTGCTCGACAACATCGTCGCGATCGCGGACGACCTGCGTGCCGCTGCCGACGAATCCGACGCACTCGGCCGGCTGACCGACGACATGGCCAAGAGCCTCAAGCGAGCCGGGATCATCCGGTTGCTGCAGCGCAAGAAGTACGACGGCTACGAGGCGCACCCTCGCGAATTCGCCGAGACCGTCATGAAGACGGCGAGCATCTACGGTTCTGCGGGTTGGGTGGGTGGAATCGTCGGCGTCCATCCCTGGCAGCTGGCGTTCGCGGACCCGAAGGTTCAGGACGAGGTGCTGGGCTGGAACTCCGATACCTGGCAGGCGTCGCCGTACATGCCCGGCGGCATTGCGATCCCGGTCGAGGGTGGATACCGCATGACCGGGCGCTGGCAGTTCTCCTCCGGAACCGACCACTGCGACTGGATCTTCCTCGGCGCGCTGATCGGCGGACCGGACGGTGCACCGATCATGCCGCCCAGCGGGTTGCACGTGATCCTGCCGCGATCCGACTACGAAATCGTCGACGACTCGTGGGATGTGATCGGACTGCGTGGAACGGGCAGCAAGGACATCGTCGTGAAGGACGCCTTCATCCCGGACTATCGGGTGATGAAGGCGCAGGACGTGATCGATGGAACCGCGGCCAAGGAATACGGAGTCACCGAGACGCTCTACCGGATGCCGTGGTCGACGATGTTCCCCCTCGGCATCACCTCCGCCACGATCGGCATCTGCGAAGGTGTCCTGGCCGCGGGAATCGCGTACCAGCGTGAACGGGTGGGCGCCGCCGGAACGGCGATCAAGGACGACCCGTACGTCCTCCATGCGCTGGGAGAGGCGGCCGCGGAGCTGGACGCTGCGCGGCAGCAGTTGCTCGCGAACGTCGACCGTATCTGGGATCTGGTCGACGCGGGTAAGGAAGTCGACTTCGAGACTCGAGCCTCCTCCCGACGCAATCAAGTGCGCTCGGCATGGCGAGCGGTCCGTGCGGCCGACGAAGTTTTCGACCGCACGGGTGGCAACGCGCTGCGCGTCGACAACCCTCTGCAGCGGTTCTGGCGGGACGCGCATGCCGGACTGCACCACGCCATCCATGTGACCAGCACGACCTACCACGCCTCGGCCATGGCCTCGTTGGGGATAGACGTCCCGAACGGCCCTCTGCGCGTGATGATCTGACGCTGTTTCCGGTGGACAGGAAGGGAACTCTGTGACCGAGATCAAGGGCCTGGGATACGTTCGTGTGCTGGCCACCGACATGAATCGCTGGCGCGAGCTGGGATTCGACGTACTCGGATTCGCACCGGGTAGCGGTATCGAAGAGGACGCGCTGCACTTTCGGATGGACGAGCGACCGTCCCGGATCACCGTGGAACGCAGCGATGTCGATCGCGTCAGCGCAGTGGGCTGGGAGGTCCGGGACGGCGCGTCTCTGCGCCGGCTCGCGGAGCGGCTCGACGATGCCGGCTGCGAGTACAGCGAGATGCCGTTCGAGATGTGCGAGGCGCGTCGCGTCGAAGGTGGGCTCCTCATGAAGGATCCGGGCGGTACTCCGCTGGAGTTCTTCTTCGGCCCGGCGCTCGATCACAGCCCGGTGATCACTCGCTACGGCCAGAAGTTCGTCACCGGAGCGCAGGGGCTGGGGCACGTGGTGATGCCCACAACGATGTTCGACGAGTCTTTCCGCTTCTATACCGAGGTACTGGAGTTCCTGCCGCGCGGCGCATTCCGCATGCCCTCCCCGCCCGGCACTCCACCTCAGCGGATCCGTTTCCTCGGCGTCAACCAGCGGCACCACAGTCTTGCCATCATGCCGAGCCTCGAGGGACGAGACCCCGGGCTGATCCACGTCATGGTAGAGGTGGATTCCCTCGACGCGGTGGGGCGTGCCCTCGATCAGGTCGAGGCGCACGAGTTCCCGGTTTCCTCGACGCTCGGCAGGCACACCAACGACAAAATGATCTCGTTCTACGTCCGGGTACCGGGCGGATGGGACATCGAGTACGGCACCGGCGGAAAACTCGTCGACGAGACCTACTACACGGCGGAAGAGATCACCGCGGACAGCTATTGGGGCCACGAGTGGATGTGGGCCCGGCAGGCGAAGGCCGCGAGCGCATGACCCCGCCGACCGATTCGCAACTGGGTGAGCCCGGACCGACGGACTCCCGGACAAGGATGTGACCAGAATGGACATGCAGAGAACAGATTTCGATGCAGTTGTCATCGGAGCCGGCATCTCGGGACTGTACGCGGTGTACAAGCTTCGTGCACGAGGAATGACCGTGCGCGGCTTCGAATCCGCGGCAGGCGTCGGGGGTACGTGGTTCCACAACCGCTATCCCGGAGCGCGGTGCGACGTGGAGAGCGTCGACTACTCCTACTCGTTCGACGAGGAGCTCCAGCAGGAGTGGACCTGGACGGAACGGTTCGCCACCCAGGCGGAGATTCTCGCCTACCTCGAGCACGTGGCAGACCGGCACGACCTTCGATCCGCCTACGAGTTCCTCACACGGGTCACCTCCACCGTGTACGACGAGGAGACGGCGCGATGGACAGTCACCACGGACACGGGTCACTCGGTGACTGCGAGGTTCTGCATCATGGCCACCGGTGTGCTGTCGGCGACCAACCGCCCCGACATCCCGGGCCGGGACTCGTTCACCGGCGAGTCCTACCACACCGGCGAATGGCCGCACAGCCCTGTCGATTTCGCCGGCAAGCGAGTCGGGGTGATCGGAACCGGCTCGTCGGGAATGCAGTCCATCCCGCTGATCGCCCAGGAAGCGGCACACGTGTTCGTGTACCAGCGCAGCCCGAACTATTCGATTCCCGCCGGAAACCGGCCGTTGACCGCCGAGCAGATCGAGGAAGTCAAGGCCACCTACTCGGAGCGTCGCCGGCTCGCGCGTCTGAGCGGCGGTGGAACCCCCTTCACGCCGTACCCGAAAGGGGCGATGGAAGTCGACGAGGCCGAGCGCCGACGCGTGTACGACGAGTGGTGGCAGCGCGGTGGATACCTGTTCGCGAAGGCATTTCCCGATCAGACCGTGAACCTGGCCTCGAACGACACCGCACGCGAATACGTCGAGGCGAAGATTCGCGAGATGGTGAACGATCCGGAGATCGCGGACCAGCTCATTCCCACCGACCATCCGATCGGGACCAAGAGAATCGTCACGGACAGCGGGTATTTCGAGACCTACAACCGGGACAACGTGACCCTGGTCAATCTGCGACGCACTCCGATTGTCGAGGTTACCGAGACCGGCGTGCGAACGAGCGAGGAACACCACGAGCTGGACATGCTCGTGTTCGCGACCGGCTTCGATGCGATGACCGGTGCGCTCTCGCGGATCGACATTCGCGGGCGCGGCGGCCGCGCTCTGCGTGACGAATGGGCAGCGGGGCCGCGTACCTACCTGGGACTGGCATCCCACGGCTTCCCCAACATGTTCTTCATGGTCGGTCCGGGCAGCCCGAGCGTACTGGCAAACATGGTGCTGATGGCGGAACAGCAGGTGGACTGGATTTCCGACTGCCTCGATCACCTCGACGAACACAATGCACGGTCGATCGAGGCCGGTGAACAGGCCGTCGACGAGTGGATCGCCGAATGCAACGAGAAGGCCGCGGGCACTCTGTTCCCGACCGCGAACTCGTGGTACATGGGTGCCAACATTCCCGGCAAGCCGCGAGTCTTCATGCCTTACATCGGCGGTTTCGCCAACTACTGCAACATCTGTGCCGAGGTCGCGGCCGCGGGCTACAAGGGATTCGACATCGTCGGATCGGAGAGGGCCTGACATGACTACGGCACATCCATCGACGAGGGGACAATGATGACCGAGACGGTGCCCGTCGACTCCGGTGCGGACGTCGACGCCGAGAGCCACGAATCACAGTTGCGCGCAGCGATCGACGTATGTGATCCGGCGCCGCTGCTCATGTCGCTCGTACACGTGACCGGTGATACCGGCCTCCTCGACGAGTTCGGGTCCCGGCTGACGATCGGCGAACCGGGCAACCACTACCGCACCGGCACCCGTCCGACCACTCCGCCGGGGCAGTACCCCGCCGAGGTCGTCGCCGACATCCGGACCCGTGCGCACGAACTGCTCACCGTCGAAATGATCGATCGCCTCGGTGTTCCCGATCGCGAGACATTTCTCCGCATGGCGACGATCGCGACGTCGGAGCGCGTCGACGACGAGTTCGTCCCGATCCTGCTCGAACAGGCCGGATTCGTCCTGGGGGAGCGCCGCGTGCCGGTGACCGTCACGCCGCCCGCCGACTTCTCCGTCATCGTCATCGGTGCCGGGATCGTCGGCATCAACGCCGCGATCAAACTGCAGGACGCCGGATTCCGGTACCGCGTCTTCGAGGCGCGACACGAGATCGGTGGAACCTGGTCGCGCAACACGTATCCGGGCGCTGCTGTCGACACTCCCAGCCACTACTACTCGTACTCCTTCGAGCTGAACCCCGGTTGGTCGAAGTACTACCCGTCGGGCGTCGAATACCAGCAGTATCTGAAGGGCGTCGTCGACACCTACGGGATCGCCGAGAACATCTCGTTCCGGACCCGGGTGCTGTCGGCACGTTGGCTCGACGACCAGCACGTGTGGGAGGTGACCACCGAGTCCGCCGACGGATCACGGGAGGTACACCGTGCGAACGCGGTCGTGACAGCGCTGGGCATGCTCAACTCGCCGAACATCCCCGACGTCGAGGGCTTGGATTCGTTCGGCGGCACGGTCGTCCACACCGCCGACTGGGACGAGGGTCTCGACCTGACCGGCAAGCGCGTCGTGGTCCTGGGCACCGGATGCACTTCCGTGCAGGTGGTCGCCGACATCGTCGATCGGGTGAAGACACTCGACGTCGTGGTCCGCTCACCACACTGGATCGTGCCGGAGAAGGCCGTCGTGAACGACGTTCCGGAGGAGGAGAAGTGGGCCCTCGCCCACATTCCCCGTTACCACGAGTGGTTCCGGTTGCGTTCGTACTGGTTCGCGTCCGACAATCTGTACACACTGCCGCGAATCGATCCCGAATGGGCGCAGACCCATTTCTCGGCCTCGCCGGCCAACGAGATGGTGCTCAACACTGCGCGGAACTACTTGCAGGACAGCTTCCCGGACCGTCCGGATCTGATCGAGAAGCTGACCCCGGACTTCCGTCCGTACGGTAAGCGGATCGTCAAGGACCCCGGCTTCTTCAAGGCACTCACCCGTGATCACGTGGCATTGCACCGAGCATCGTTCGAGCGTGTGACACCGGACGGCGTCGTCACAACCGAGGGCCGGTTCGTGCCCGCCGACGTCATCATCCTGGCCACCGGATTCGCGCTGGAGTTCACCACGTCTATCGAGATCACCGGACAGGACGGGCGCACTCTTGCGGAGCGGTGGAAGGGCGGTGACGATCCGCGTGCCTACCTCGGCATCCAGGTCTCCGGATTCCCGAACCTGTTCGTCACGGCAGGACCCAACTCTGCGCCGAATCATGGTGCGGGACACAATATTCTGAGCGAAGAACACGTCCACTACATCGTCGAGTGCCTGCAGTACCTCCTCGAGAACGGGCACGACGCGATGGACGTGCGTCAGGACGTACTCGACGAGTACAACCGCAAGGTGGACGAAGCGCTCGACAAGACTGTGTGGGTGCATCCCGGCGCGGAGATCAACGGCTACTACCGCAACAGTCAGGGACGGGCGGTGGTGCCGTGTCCGTGGCGCCTGGTCGACTACTGGACCATGCTGAGAGAGCCGAACCCGGACGCTCTGGAATTCATCGACCCGGTGGTCCCGGGATGACGATGCAGCCGCTGAACTGCGAGACGTGCGGACGTGGTGTGCTCGTCGAGAAGTTCAGCGCCGCGCACACCTCGATCCAGTGGACCTCCGACGCGTCGGAATGCCCGATGATCAGGGACGCAGTGCAATCGGTCGGTGACCACCGGCGCGGCTGCAGTGCGCTGCGTCGCTCCATCGACCGTGCGGTGGAGCGTCACGAACTGAGCGAATCACGGATCGATCTGCCGACCGGACCGGATCTGCCGCGGCTGCATTGACCAGCAGCAGCACGGCCCGCTGCGGAATCCCGCAGCGAGCCGTGCTGTCCGATCGGCGTCAGGCCGGAGTATCGAGTATCGGCCACCTGGGACGGTGGACGGTGGCCTTCGAGCGCGCAAAGGGCGGTGCTGTGGGTATCTATGCGGTGACAGGATCGGCGTCGGGAATGGGCCGTGCGGTTGCGGATCGGCTCCGGTCCGCCGGGCACACCGTCATCGGTGTCGACATCCAGGAAGCCGACGTCGTCGCCGATCTGTCGACCGTCGGCGGACGGCAGAAGGCGGTGCGGGGGGTGCTCGCGGCCGCGGGCGATCGGCTGGACGGTGCCGTGCTCGCCGCCGGTCTCGGCCCGGCGCCCGGGCCGGAGCGTCCGAGGCTGATCGCAGAGGTCAACTATTTCGGTGTCGTCGATCTCCTGGAGGGGTGGCGAGACGCGCTCGCGTCGACCGGCAACGCCAAGGTCGTCGTCTTCTCCAGCAATTCCACGACCACCACCCCGGCCGTGCCCCGTCGCACGATCAACGCCTTCCTCAACGGCGACTCGGACCGTGCGGTGCGTTCGGTCCGGATCTTCGGAAGAGGAGCTCCGGGAATCATCTACGCAGGATCGAAAATCGCCGTCAGCAGATGGTTGCGACGCGCCGCTGTACGTCCCGAGTGGGTGGGTGCCGGAATTCGGCTCAACGCACTCGCGCCCGGCGCGATCATGACGCCGTTGCTGGAGAAGCAGCTCGCCACACCGTCCGAGGCCAAGGTCATCCGTTCTTTCCCGGTGCCCGTCGGCCGATTCGGCGACGCCGGGCAGCTCGGCGACTGGGTGGTGTTCATGCTGTCGGATGCCGCCGAATTCCTCTGCGGAAGTGTAGTCTTCGTCGACGGCGGCTCCGATGCGTACTTCCGGTCCGACGACTGGCCTCGGTCCGTCCCGGTCGGTCGCATCGTTCCCTACCTGCGCAGGTTCCGCGCATTCGGCCGGTAGTCACCGGCCGCTCCGGAATACACACGGGAATGGAAGGGAACCGACCGATGGGGCGATTCGGGCGCAGATCCGTGAAGCTCGCAAACTGGCGCTTGTCGTACAAACTGACCGCGATTCTCGTAGTTCCCCTGCTCGCGGCTGTCGCTCTCGGCGCACTGCGTATCTCCACGCAGCTGGATGAGGCCCGTCGCTTCGAATCACTCTCCGAACAACTCGCTACTATCCCCGCGCTGTTCGACTTTTCCTACGACGTTGTCAGCGTGACGACTGCGGCGAGCCTCGGCATGCCGGCCACCGTTCAGCCGGAGCAGTTCAGGCAATCCACCGCGGACGTCCAGGCACTCGCCACTGCCGGAATCCTGGAGCCTCGAATCGTCGAGGGCCTTGCCCGCCTGATCCAAGACGGACAAACACTCCACGACACCGCGTACACCGGTGGTATGTCGGCCGAGGAACTCGATCGGCGCACGATCGACTTTCTGATCCGCTGCGAGGCGACTTTCCGTGAGTTGCTCGATCTTGCCGAGGGCACAGAGGTGCTGACCGACGGTGCCAACATGCTCAATGCCTGGAAAGCGCAACGGACGATGCTCGACCAGGCGAACGCACTCGGCTTGTTCGCCGTCGATCCCGAGACAGCACGGCTCACTGCTCAGAACGCCATGCACATCGAGGAGGCAACTCTCGGGCTGCTGCGCGGAAGTTCGCTCGATCACGGCCGGCTCGACGGCCTGCTCGAGAATCTCGTCGTCCGCCGGGCGCTGGTTGCCGATTTCGATCCTCGACGGGATTCGGGGGCGGAGTTGAGCAACGCGATGTTGGCGGCCTTTCCTCCGTACCAGGAGATGAACAGCAAGGCGATCGCGCAGATCACCGAGACTCTGGATCGGCTCACCGCCGATGCGCGGACCTCCGCGACGCGCGACAGTATCCTCGTCGCCGCGATACTTGTGATCGCCCTCGGCGTCGCCCTTCTCGTGGCGCGTGCTCTGTCCGTTCCGATCCGGCGACTTCGCGACGGCACCCTCGCCGCCGCCCACCACGAACTGCCCGCCGCGATCGCCGCGGTCAACGACGGAACCGACATCGCCACGGTCGAACTCACTCCCATCGAGGTGCACACCGACGAGGAAATCGGCGAACTCGCCCGCGCCGTCGACACCGTGAACTCCGAAGCCCTCCGTCTCGCCGGCGAACAGGCACACCTGCGCCGACAGATTTCGACGATGCTCGAGACCCTCGCTCGCCGCAACAAGACCCTCGTGGAACAGCAACTGTCGCTCATCGACTCCCTCGAATACGAAGAGAAGGACCCCACCCGACTCCGGAGCCTGTTCTCCCTCGACCACCTCGCCACGCGAATGCGCCGCACCGGCGACTCGCTCCTGGTCCTGTCCGGCACCCGGCCCCGTACCCGCACCGCGGCCACCCCGCTGGGCGACGTTCTCCGGGCCTCCGTGTCCCAGGTCGAGAACTACGACCGTGTGCGGATCGGAAGAACACCTCACGGCTACCTCGTAGGCACCGCCGTCACGGACGTCGTGCACCTGCTCGCCGAACTCGTCGACAATGCGCTGCGGGCCTCGCCGCCGAACAGCACCGTCACGTTCGAATTCTCATCGGCCGTCGGTGGAGGACTGCTACTCGAAATTGCAGACTGTGGCATCGGTGCACCGGCCGAAATTCTCGGCGAGATCAACACACGTCTCGCTGCCGGCGACAGCGCCGAAATTCATGCACCCCGGCAGATGGGCTTGTTCGTCGTCGGCCGCCTCGCTGCCCGAAACGGCATCAGCGTCCGGCTGCGGCCCACGTTCGATTCGGAGACCAACGCCGGCATCACTGCGTCCGTCTACTTCCCGGCCACGCTCCTCGCCGAGGTCCACTACGCGGAACCCGAGCAGATGAAGGAGCGTCCCCCTCGCCTACGCCGGTCCGACGATTCCGCCAGGCACGATGACGACCCCATCGCGTGGGCACCCTTCCAAGGGTGAGTTCTCCCGGCACGGACGAGCGGTCGGGGATCTCACGGCCGCTCGTCCGCGAACTGCTCGATTTCGTGGTCGGAACGGAAGATCAGCTCTGCGAGGTGGGTTCCCTGCACTCGTAGAATCGTGGAGTCGTGTCCACGCGGAGCCGGGTCAGTGCGCGCCGGCTGATCAGCCACCTGCCGTTCTCCAGGCGGTATTCCTCGTGATAGTGACCGTATCCGTGGAGGTGCTCCTCCTGATCCCCGTTCGTCCACCACAGTTTGTCCTCCATCGCCCAGATGCCCCGGGCCGTCGTGTCGGAGGTCAGCTCGATTTCGGGTGTGTGGCCGTGATGCACGGACGTGATCGGAATGCGGCCGTCCAGGACGCGCCTGATGGATGCGGTCACGGCGTCGGCGCCTACGACATCGTGGTCGCCGAACGTCGAACTCACGACGTCGTCCGTGTGGAGAGTCGGATAGACGTGCCATTCCTTGTTGTCCATGCACCGTAGCCGCGCCGCGAAGGTGCGCTTGATCTGCTCGATGGCCAGACACTGTTCGGCTGCGCTGAGAGTCGGTTCGATTGTCATGGTGGCACTGTCGGTCGTGGACTCCGGAGAATACAACGGCTGATTCCGCTGAGCGGTTGAGTGGGTCCACCACCGTCGACCCCGCGCCGATCGGTCTCCGGTACGACTGCCACTCTTCGTTTTTCGGTGGATCTCCCGGAGAACGGGAGACGGTCGTGTGCGAGTGTGTCCGGCCTCCTAGCGTGAGCGGATGACGACTGGGGGATTCACTTCCGATCAGAAGGAGAAGGGCGTGCGCCGATCCGATCTGCACCCCGATGTCGAGGCGATGCTCTCCACCTTGGAGGCAGGATTCCCCGACGTAACGCAGTATCCCGCTGCCGAGCTGCGGCAGATCATCGTCTCGCGGCGAGCGCCGCTGACGCGGACCCCGGATATGCGGATGGCGCGGGACGTGGTGATCGACGGGCCGGGCGGTGATCTGTCTCTGCGTGTGTATGTCCCACACGGAGACGGGGCAGCGCCGCGACCCGTGATCGTCTTCGCGCACGGCGGCGGATTCGTCTTCTGTGACCTCGACAGCCACGACGAGTTCTGCCGGTCGATGGCGGCGGCAGTAGATGCAGTCGTGGTTTCGGTCGACTACCGGTTGGCTCCGGAGAATCCGGCACCCGCGGCGATGGAAGACGTGTACGCGGCGGTGTGCTGGACGGTGGAGAACGCCGACTCCTACGGGGGTGATCCCGCGCGGGTAGCGGTTGCCGGAGACAGCGCCGGTGGAAATCTCTCGGCAGCAGTCTCGGTCGCAGCACGGGAGCGCGGCGGCCCCTCGATCGCGGCACAGATCCTGCTGTATCCCGTGATCGGGGACGATTTCGAGACGGAGTCGTACCGGAAATACGGCGTCGGCTACTACAACACAACCAAGGCGATGCGCTGGTACTGGGAACAGTACGCGCCGAACGGCCGCGACAGCGCCCTCGTCGTCCCCTCTCGCGCCTCGACGTTGGCGGGGCTGCCCCCCGCGCTGGTGGCCACCGCAGAATTGGACCCGCCGTGCTCGGAGGGCGAAGCCTATGCGGAGAGACTCGCCGCGGACGGGGTGCCTGTCATCGCGCACCGCTTCGACGGGTTGTTCCACGGATTCCTCACGTTCCCGCAGCTGTCGCTGACCGGGCCCGCGCGGGAAGAACTGTGGCAGTTGATCAGCCGGATTCTCGACCCTGCCGTTCGAGGAGCAGGCTCCGCGAGCCGAGCAGGCACGAGCTGACAGGACATGACCACAACAATTCGGGATGCAATGCCCGGACGACCAGGCATACGGGGATAGAAATGACACGACGACTGACAGGCCGCACCGCTCTGGTGACCGGGAGCAGCCGGGGGATCGGGCGGGCGATCGCACGGCGATTGGCCGCAGAAGGTGCTGCGGTGGTGGTCACTGCACGCTCGAGGACACCCTCGCGATCGATTCGGGACGGGCGTGAGCACGTGATCGAGGGCACGTTGGACGAGACGGTGCAGTTGATCGAGAGCGCCGGCGGCCGGGCCGTCCCGATTGCGGCGGATCTGGAGGACCCGGCGCAGCGATCGGGGCTCGTCGATGCTGCGATGGATGCCGTGGGCGGAATCGACATCCTGGTCAACAATGCGGGGTTCGCCGATTACTCCTCCATCGAGGACATGGGTGAGGACACCTTCGACCGCACTCTCGAGCACTATCTCAAGGTTCCCTTTCTGTTGTCGCAGGCGGTGATTCCTCGCATGCGCAAGGCCGGGGGCGGGTGGATCGTGAACATCGGCTCGTCCACCGGGCTTCCGCCGATACGTCCCTTCCGGGAGTACAACAAGACCTCCGGCGATGTGATCTACGCGTCGGCGAAGGCCGCGTTGCATCGGTTCACCCAGGGCCTGGCCGCAGAGGTGGTCGACGACAACATCGCCGTCAATGTGGTCGGACCGTCGACGGCGATCATGACTCCGGGTGCGGCGGCGTTGCTGCCGGAGGGTTACGAGACGGAACCGGTGGAGTACCTGGCGCAGACAGTTCTGGAGATGTGCACGCTGCCGGCAGCCGAGCGCACCGGCCTCGTGGCGTTCAGCCTGCACTTTCCGTGGTCGCAGGGAATCCCGGTGATGGACCTGGACGGCCGGATCGAATTGCCGCGGCGGCAGCCTCCGGAATGGGCGAATCCGAACATCGCCGCGGACGGGCTGGTGGTGTGACCATGCCGGCAGGTAAGGCGAGCGAACGGTTCTCCCACGGCGTCGCGGTGGTGACGGGTGCGGCTGCCGGAATCGGGGAGGGTCTGGCACGTCATCTCGCATCCCTCGGAATGACGGTGGTGGTCGCGGACGTCGACTACGAGCGTGCCGTGAAGGTGGGCGACGACATCGTGGCGGCCGGCGGTCGGGCGGAACCGTACGCTGTCGACGTCGCCGATCCCGAGTCGGTGGAGGCGATGGCTGCCGAGGTGTTCGAGCGCCACGGCAGCGTGGAGCTGCTCGTGAACAACGCGGGGGTGGAGTCGGCGGGGCTCCTGTGGGAGATCGACAGAGACCGCTGGCGCCGGGTGATGCAGATCAACGTCGACGGCGTGTTCTTCTGTCTGCGGTCGTTCGTTCCGCGGATGATCGAAGCGGGTACGCCGTCGTGCATTGCGAATCTCTCTTCGGTGGGTGGACTCAATTCCGTTGCCGTCCAGTCTCCTTACATCGTCAGCAAGCATGCCGTGTTGGCGATGACCGAATGCCTGCATCAGGATCTGTCGATTGTCGGCGCACCGATTCAGGTCAGTGCCGTCATTCCGCACTCGATTCGCAGCGAGATCTTTCTGTCGGCGCAGCGCGACGCACCCACGGAGAACGCCACCGCGAACGCGGTGTTCGAGGCGATGCAACGTGACAATGTGGAGAAGGGACTCGACCCGCTCGTCGCGGCAGAGCACATGATCGAGCAGATCGCCCGCGGCGAATTCTGGATCCATTCCGACGACGACCTGTGCGTCGCCGCTGCCCATCGACGCGGGAAGCAACTTCTCGACCTCGACCCGCCCGCAGATCCGCGGAACATGCTCACCCGGATGGGGATACCGATCGAATGACCGTCGTGAACCGATGGAGACAGGAGCAGCGGAGCTTCCCACGCCGGCAGGCGTGACTGTCGAAAGAAGGTCTCTCGTGAAGCGTAATTGCTCGAGCTTCACGAGAGACCTTCGCTGCGTTCGGGAGAGCTTGGTCAGGCATCGTCCTTGCGGAGCAGGAACGCAAGCACGGCGGAGGTCCATGCCTCCTTTGCTTCGATCATCGTCCAGTGACCGCAGTTCGGGAACACGTGCAGTTCCGCATTCGGGATGTCGCGCATCGGCAGCATCGCCATGTCGACCGGGCTGACCCGATCGTCACGGCCCCAGGTCAGCAGCGTGGGTGCCGTGATCTTGCTCAGTTGCGCCCAGTACGGAGTCGCGCCGGAGGCTTTCGCGGCGGCGGTGTTCGCGGCAAACGCTGCGCTGCTGTACATCCGGGAAGCAATCGCGAGTGTCGTCGGGTCGGTCGCGAGGGCCCAGCGCTCCTCGATCAGTTCCTCGGTGACAACGGACGGGTCGTACACCATCGAGTGCAACCAGCGGACCAGTCCCTCGCGGGTCGGATTGTCGGTGAACTCCATCAGCAGCCGGATTCCCTCGCCGGGGCCGGGTGCGAAAGTGTTCTTCCCGATTCCGCCGATCGTGACGAGCTTGTTCACTCGCTGCGGCGCGTTGATGGCCACGGTGGCAGCGACGATGCCACCCATCGAGTTGCCGATCATGTCGACCGGACCGTCGACACCGATCGCGTCGAGGAACACGCCCACCGACTGGCCGGCCATCGCCATCGGATGGCCGTCGCCGGGATCGCTGACACCGAAGCCCGGAAACTCCAGCACGAGGCAGCGGAAGTGCTCGGCGAAGTCCGCCAGGACACCGCGATAGTTGCGCCAGCCCGTGACTCCCGGCCCGGAACCGTGGAGCAACAGCAGCGGTGGCCCGTCACCCGCTTCGTGGTAGCGCAGTACCCCGAGGTCGGTGGCGATCTCGCGTCGTGTGGATTCGTGGGTGAGTGCTTGTGTCATGGTCAGTACGGTCTCAATTCGACGAGCGTCGAGACAGAGTGTTTCCCGGCCAGCGAGAGGGTAGTTCGGGTAGGTACGGAACGCGGGTTTCCCGTTGAGCGGGAGATGGTGGAGGGTGGGTCGGTACGCCGGTGCATAGCATGCGGTATGAGCGAAACCAACTGGAGCAGAGAAGAACTCGAGAATGCGTTTCAGAACTGGCATGCAACCGTGAACCGAGCCGGTTCAGGCGAGGGGAGCTGGCGGGACTTCCTCGAACTGTTCACCGACGATGTCGTCTATGTCGAGCAGATGGCGGGTGTCCTCAACGGCAAGGACGGTGTCTGGGCGTGGGCCGAGCCGAGCCTCGCCCAGTTCCCCGGTTCGCACACCGTCGCCTTCCCCGAGCATTTCCACGTCATCGACGAAACGAACGGCACGATCGTGGCCAAACTGGACGACGTGATGAGCGATCCGGGCGACGGATCCGTGTGGTCGGCACCCCACGTGAGCATCCTGACGTACGCCGGGAACGGCAAGTTCTCCAGGCAGGAGGACATCTACGACGTCACCAGTTTCCTCGACCTCATCAAGGGGTGGGGCCGCCGCGCGATGGAACTGGGCACCTTCGATGAAGCTCAGCGCGGATGGTTCGAGCAGGTCTATCCGGAGACGGTCCCGCAAACCGTGTCCGACTGAGGTCGAGGAAGCGTCGAGCCTGCGACAGTCGCGGGCTCGACGCTCGACGGACGGGGCGCCGGCGCTGTCACGGCTGCAGGCCCGAGCGGATCGCGAACACCACCAGTTGTGCTCGGTCGCGCGCGCCGAGTTTGATCATCGCGCGCGACACGTGTGTGCGGACGGTGTCGGGACTGACCACCAGCTCGTCGGCGATCTCCTTGTTCGACCGCCCTGTCGCAACCCACGCGACGACCTCGCGTTCCCGTGCCGTGAGATCCGCCATGCGGGGGTGGGGTTGCACAGTGTCCTGCGTGTGGACGAAGTGCTCGATCACGCGTCGGGTGACCGACGGCGCGAGCAGTGATCCTCCATCGGCGACGACCCGGACGGCATCGAGCAGGGCCGTCGGTTCGGCATCTTTGAGCAGGAACCCGCTCGCGCCGGCGTGCAAGGCCTCGAAGACGTATTCGTCGAGTTCGAACGTCGTGAGCATCACGACGCGGACGTCCCTCAACACGGGATCGGCGGTGATCCGGCGCAGCACCTCGAGGCCGTCGGGGGCAGGCATGCGGATATCGCACAGGACGACGTCAGGGTGGGTGCGCGCGATGACCGCGAGTGCTTCACCACCGTCGCCGGCTTCGCCCACGACCTCGATATCGGGTTCGGCGGCGAACAGCGTTCGTAGGCCCACCCGGACGAGCGTCTGATCGTCGACGAGCACCACCCGCACGGTCATGCCCGGTCCTCCGTGCTCCCGGCGGCACCGACCGGGAGCACGGCCCGCACGACGAAGCCGCGTTCCGGTCCCGGTGCGGCGACGAGCGTTCCACCGAGCTCGGCTGCACGATCTGCCATCGCGCGAAGCCCGAGGCCACCGGTCGGCGCGTCTGTGGTGCGGCCACGCCCGTCGTCGGCAACCCGCACCGTCACCGCCTGTCCTTCGCGCATGATCTCGACGGTCACCGCGGTGGCCTGCGCGTGCCGGAGAACGTTGGTCGTCGCCTCCGCGACGATCGAATACGCGACATGATCGACGTCGGCCGGTAGTGGGAGGACCGGTACCCGCACGTCGACGTCGAGGCCGGCGGCCCGGACCCGGTCGACGAGAACCGGCAGGTCGGCCAGACCACGTCGCGGTCGGCGCTCGGCCGCGTCACCGGTGAGGGTCGTCAGCTCGGTCCGCAGGTCGTTGAGGGCGTCGCGGCTCGTGTCGCGGATGGCGACCAATGCGTCCCGCACCGCCTCGGGGTTGCGCTCGAGTACGTGCAGCGCCACCCCGGCCTGCATCGCGATCACTGCGAGCCCGTGCCCGACCCCGTCGTGCAGGTCGCGGGCGATGCGTAGTTGTTCCTCGGTCGCGGCACGGCGGATCCGCTCGGCGTTCGCATCCCGCCGAGCCGACCGCCACCACCCCACGGCCGCGGCGGCGAGGGCGAGGGCGGCGGTGCCGAGCGTCTGCCAGAGCGTGACCCACGCGGGATATCCGGCGACGAGGACCCGGGCCGTCATCCCGGCGACGAGAACCAGGACGGCGAGGGCAGCGGGGACGGCGAGGTCGCGGGCGGGACGCACGCTCGCCGCCCCGAACGCTGCGAGGGCGGGCAGGAGGAAGATCGG
Source organism: Rhodococcus sp. O3 (assembly GCF_048897285.1). Lineage (NCBI taxonomy): Bacteria > Bacillati > Actinomycetota > Actinomycetes > Mycobacteriales > Nocardiaceae > Rhodococcus > Rhodococcus sp. O3. The sequence continues at coordinate 36,744 of NZ_JBMBTE010000018.1, read as the reverse complement.
TCCGTCGGCTCCACCGGTCGCAAAGTAGATCCCGACCAGCGCAGGCACCGCGATCAGGGCGGTTCGCGGCCATCGCGGGGCGGTCAGTGCGACCCCCGCGCAGGCCGCTGCGAGAGCACCCGCACCGACCATCGCGGCCGGCGGGCGCATGTTGTTCGCCCCGAGTGTCGCCACGGTGACCAGGGCAACGAGCGCGAGCGTGAACCCGACGCGGAGCATTACCGGTTCGGTGACGGCACGGCCCTGATCGGTACCCACATCGTCGACGCTAGCCGTGCACGCCGGTCGATGGCGTACGCAATATTGCGTAGGTCGATGACGCCTGTGGACGGACGACGTCGGCATGTGTGCGGCCGACGATCGATGTATGAGCGACAACACGACACTCACTACTGCGACCGACCTACCCGGCCGGGCGGGATCGGCGGACATCGATGCCGACATCGTGGTCGAGACGTCGGCGCTGACCAAACGCTATGGCGACCGCGCCGCGGTCGACTCCGTCGACATGACCGTCCGGCGCGGCGAGATCTACGGATTCCTCGGCCCCAACGGCGCCGGGAAGACCACGACGCTGCGCATGATCCTCGGCCTGATCCGCCCGACCTCCGGGTCCGTCCGCGTTCTCGGCAGGCCCGCCGGCTCGCGCGAATCGTCCTCGTGTACCGGTGCTCTCATCGAGGGGCCCGGCTTCTTTCCCTATCTGTCGGGACGAGCGAACCTACGCACCCTGGCGCGTCACCGCGGGTTGAGTGATCGGTGCGTGGAGGAGGTGCTGGGCCGGGTCGGACTTGTCGACCGCGGCAACGATGCGTACAAGTCGTATTCGCTGGGGATGAAGCAGCGGCTCGGGGTCGCCGCGGCCCTGCTCGGTGACCCGGACCTGATCGTGCTCGACGAGCCGACCAACGGCCTCGACCCGAGTGGGATGGCCGACATGCGGGCCCTGATCGTCGACCTCGCCAGGGCCGGGCACACCGTGATTCTGTCGAGTCACCTGCTCGGCGAGGTCCAGGAGATCTGCGACCGCGTAGGCGTGATCGCGAACGGGTGCCTGGTGCGCGAATCGACCGTCTCCACCCTGCTCGGCGACGCGATCCTGAAGGTCCGCGGCACGCCCCAGGACCGGGTGGTGTCGATCGCCTCGGATCTCGCCGGTGAGAACGGCTTCGAAATCGACGGCGATGCTGTGCTGCTGGACCTGCCACCCGAGCGTGCACCCGATGTCGTCCGGGCGCTCGTCGCCGCCGACGTGGCGGTGTCGTCGATCGGACCGGACGAACGCACCCTCGAGGACGTGTTCTTCGAGATGACCACCACTTCCACACCGATGAAAGGGGTGTGACATGTCCGCGTCGACACTGCGCTCACCCACCAGCCCGGTCCCCCATGCCGCGGGGCGCAACACCGTGGCGCGCAGTGTGCGCGCCGAACTGTTCCGGTTGCGTGCATGGCCGGCGATGTGGGCGACCCTCGGCACATGGTTCCTGCTCGCGACCGTATTCGGATACGTGTTCCCCTACATCTCGTATACGACCGGATCGGCCGGTTTCTCCACCGAGGGACAACCTGCCGAGGCCCTGTTGCAGGGCGTCCTGCCCGAGTCGGTCCCCGATGTCCTGGTACAAGGCACGCCGTTGTTCGGGGGCGCCCTCGTGCTCGTCCTCGGCGCCCTCGTCGCAGGGAACGGTTACACCTGGGGAACCTGGAAGACGGTGTTCACCCACGGCCGGCTGCGTCCGACGATCGGGGCGCTGCTCGCGCTCGCGGTGATCGTGGCCGCGATGGTGATCGTCACCGCGGTGCTGTGCACGACCATTTCCGTCGTCCTCGCCACGGTCGAATCGCAACCGCTCACCTGGCCGGCGGCCACCGACCTTCTCCGCTCGGCGGGTACGGCGTATCTGGTGTTCATGATGTGGGCGACGATCGGCTTCGCGCTGGGCACCTACGCCCGCAGTGCGGCGTTGTCGGTCGGCCTGGGGTTGGTGTGGACCCTCGTCGTGGAGAATCTGCTGCGCGGTGTCGGTTCCGCTCTGCCGCTCGTCCAGGACGTGACGGCATTCCTGCCGGGCACCGCCGCCGGGTCGCTCGTCGGTGCGGTGACCGGTGCAGGACAGGGCACGCCCGGGGTGGTGGACGTGATCTCCGGACCCAGGGCGGTCATCACCGTCACCGCCTACATCGTGGTCGCGGTGGTGACCACCGGGATTCTGGTGCGGCGTCGGGACGTGAACTGACCGCGATACTCCTGTCGGGTAACGAGTTTCGCAGTCTTCCCGGCATCCGCACCACCAGCGGAAACGGTGGAGACTAAACTCTCTTCAACCGTTTGCTTTCCGAACGCCGGGATCGTCCTGCTCTCGGGCGCCGTCGACAAAAGCGGATGTCCAGGCCCGGTCGCGGTGCAGCCGGAAGGAACAGGGGAGAGGCATGCAGATCGCGATCGGCCAGTTCGCGTCCGGCGACGACACGGCCGCCAACCTCGCACGTGTCGGTGACCTGGTGAAACAGGCGGCATCGGCAGGTGCCCGTCTGCTCGTCCTGCCCGAGTACTCCATGTTCACGGTGCCGGTGATGGACGATCGATTCGTGGCGACGGCGGAACCGCTGGACGGACGATTCGTCACGGAGTTGGGGCATCTGGCGCAGACCCACGACATCCACATCGTCGCGGGGATGAACGAGACCATCACGGGCGAGGACCGCATCCACAACACTGTCGTCGCGATGGCTCCCCACCGCAGCATCGTGGCAACCTACCGAAAAATCCATCTCTACGACGCATTCGGCTACCGTGAATCGGACATGGTGCAGGCCGGGCCCCTCGCCACCCCGGAGACCTTCCAGGTCGACGGAATCACCTTCGGGATCCAGACCTGCTACGACCTCCGCTTTCCCGAGGTGACGAGGACGATCGTCGATGCCGGTGCCGATGTCCTGCTCCTGCCGGCGGCGTGGATGGCCGGCCCGCTCAAGGAAGACCACTGGACCACTCTTGTCCGTGCCCGCGCAATCGAAAACACGATCTATGTCGCTGCAGCCGACCAGAATGCTCCGGTGGGATCCGGCGCGAGCATCGTCGTCGATCCCATGGGCGTGGTGATTGCCGGGCTGGGTGAGCGTGAAGGCGTCGCCGTGGCCGAGACCGATCCGGCTCGCCTGTCTGCCGTTCGTGCCAAGAATCCCGCTCTGACACTGCGCCGGTACACGGTCGTTCCGCGATAGTCGCCGTTCCGGTTTCCTGGAGCAGACCGGTTCGTCCGGTTCCCGACCGCGTGTCCCGGTGGTAGGGAACGTCCGTGCCGTCGGGGTCGATACCGGTCTACCGTCGTCCCTCGTTGCGGAACAACCAGGCGAAGGAGAGTGGCATGGCGAAGAAGCCCGTACCGGCCCCCGTCCAGGCACAGGACACCACCGTGGACCTGCTCGTGATCGGCTCGGGCACCGGCCTGGCCGCCGCGCTCACGGCGCACGAGGAGGGACTGTCGGCGCTCGTCGTCGAGAAGACGCAGTACGTCGGCGGGTCCACGGCACGGTCGGGCGGCGCGTTCTGGATGCCGGCCAATCCCGTTCTGCAGGAAGCTCGTTCCGGGGACACCCGTGAGCGTGGCCGCACCTACGTCCGCGCGGTGGTCGACGGCAGCGCCTCCGTCGAGCGCGGTGACGCGTTCGTCGACAACGGCGCCGAGACGGTGGCGATGCTCAGCCGTACCACGCCGATGAAGTTCTTCTGGGCCAAGGGCTACGCCGACTACCACCCGGAGCGTCCCGGTGGCGCCGCGATCGGCCGCACGTGCGAGTGCCGCCCGTTCGACCTGTCGCAGCTCGGCGACGAGCGGGGCCGGTTGCGGCCGGGGCTGATGGAGGCGAGTCTGCCGATGCCCACCACCGGCGCCGACTACAAGTGGATGAACCTCATGGCACGGGTGCCGGTCAAGGGGTTCTCGACGATCTTCCGCCGCCTCGCGCAGGGTGTGGCAGGGCTGGCGATCAGACGCGAGTACGTCGCCGGTGGCCAGGCTATCGCCGCGGGTCTGTTCGCGGGTGTGCTGCGCGCAGGGATCCCGGTGTGGACGGAGACCTCGCTCGTGCGTTTGGTGACCGACGGCGATCGCGTCACCGGCGCGGTCGTCGAGCAGAACGGCCGGGAGGTGACCGTCACGGCGCGTCGCGGTGTGGTCCTCGCCGCCGGCGGTTTCGACCACGACATGCAGTGGCGGCACAAGTTCCAGTCGGAATCGCTCGTCGACGGCGAGAGCCTCGGCGCGGAGGGCAACACCGGCGACGCCATCAAGATCGCGCAGGAGGTCGGCGCCGATGTCGACCTGATGGACCAGGCGTGGTGGTTCCCGGCGGTCGCACCGTCGCGCGAAGGCAATCCGCCGCTGGTGATGCTCGCCGAGCGGTCGCTGCCCGGCTCGTTCATCGTGGACCAGAAGGGCTCCCGGTTCATCAACGAGTCCTGCGACTACATGACGTTCGGCCAGACCGTTCTCGAGCGTGAACGCTCGGGTGATCCGGTCGAGTCGATGTGGATCGTGTTCGACCAGAAGTACCGCAACAGCTACGTGTTCGCCGCGGGACTGTTCCCGCGCCAGCCGATCCCGGGCTCCTGGTTCAAGGCCGGCATCGCGCACAGCGGCGGCACCCCTGAGGAACTCGCGGCATCGATGGGAATCCCGGTGGAGGCCTTCGCCGAGACCTTCCGCCGATTCAACGACGACGCGGTGGCGGGAACGGACTCCGAATTCGCTCGCGGCGCAAGCGCATACGACCGGTACTACGGCGACCCGACGGTCGAGCCCAACCCGAACCTGCGCCCGCTCGACCACGGCCCGTACTTCGCGGTGAAGATGACCCTGTCCGATCTCGGCACGTGCGGCGGCCTGCGCGCCGACGAACGCGCCCGCGTGCTGCGCGAGGACGGCAGCGTCATCGAGGGTCTGTACGCGATCGGCAACACTGCCGCCAACGCGTTCGGCAACCGGTACCCGGGCGCGGGCGCAACCATCGGCCAGGGTCTGGTGTTCGGATACATCGCGGCGCGCGACGCCGCGAACGCGAGCGTGTCCGTCTGACGCATTCTCGCCGGGCGAGAGGGAGAATCACCATGAAAAGTGTTGTTCCGGAAACAGGTTCCGCACCCACCTTCCTGTCGCTCGGCGCCGCGGCGGGCCGGCTCGACGGCGCAGGTGCCGACGAGGCGGACATCGTGTTCTTCCTCCCGCCCCGGGCGGACGAACCGCTCCGCGGCCGGACCCGCACGGTGCGCGACGCCGAGACCCACCGTGTGGACCGGACCGTCGAATACTTCGACACGGTCGGCCGCAGGGTTGCCGAAGTGTTTCTGTCGGGGTGTGAGGACGCGCCGGCAACATCGGAGAGGGCTGTCGGGGAACTCGCCCGCTGCGTCGTCGACCGGTTCGGCGCCGAGAACGTCCGGCGATTCCGCGTCCGCATCACCGGTCCCACGGCCGGTGCCGAACCGGCGAAGTGCACAGTCGGTGTGCTGCAGCACTATCGGACCGATCACGAATCCGTGCAGGACGTCGCGGTGGTGTGCGCGACCGATTCGGGGGCGGTGATCGCACGGGCGTGGGTCACGGTCGCGGTCCCGGCGCGGCCGGATGCTGCCGTGGAAGGTGTGTCCGCATGAGCGCGAGTGCGTTCGGGGCGGACTTCTGCCGACGTCTCAGCTTCTGGTCACGAGTTCGAACACGCGGGCACTCGTCGAACGGCCGAGTGCCGCAATGTGATCGTCCATCCTCGACGCCATGTCCGACATGAACCGCAGGATGAACCGGTCACCGACGGCAGAGTTGAGCAATGCCCGCGCCCAGCCTGCCGCACCCACCCATCCCGGGACGTACACACGGCGAGAGCGCTTACCGAGTCCGCGCACGAACGCTGCGGCACACGTCTCGACCGGACGAACACGGCCCAGCGGACCCGGCATCTCCGTGAACGCCCGGTCGAATGCGGGTAGATCGGTCCTCGCTTCCTGCACCATCGGAGTGTCGATCCACGACATGTGGGCCGTTCCGACATCGACCCCGTACGGCCTCATCTCGAGGCGCAGCGTGTTGGCGAAGTGTTCCACACCGGCTTTCGCCGTGCTGTACGCGGCCAGGCCCGGAGCGGCCAGATACGCCGCCAGCGACGAGACGACGAGGATGTACCCGCGGCGCGCGATCACCGACGGCAACGCCGCGCGTACCGTGTGGAACACCCCGACGATGTCGACCTCGATCACCTCACGGAATGCCTCGGGGTCGACCCGCAGGGTCGAACCGTACGATGTGATGCCCGCATTGGCGACAACGAAATCGATGCCGCCGAAGCGGTCGATCCCGGCATCGACGGCAGCCTGAACCGCACCGAGATCCCTTACATCGGCGACGGTTCCGACCGCCCTGTCCTCGCCGATCTCCGCGACCAATGCTTCGAGTGGCTGCGCGTCCACGTCGAACAGGACCAGCCGGGCGCCCTCCTCGGACAGGGCACGCGCGGTGGCGGCGCCGATGCCGCGCGCTGCGCCGGAAATCAGGACGGTCTTGCCTGTCAGCGCGCTCATCGGCGCTCACCTCGATTCGGGACGGGTTATCTCATGGTGGCGCAGATGGATTCGACGAATCGGCCGACCTGCTCCTCGGGCAGATGTGTGGCCAGATCCGCTTCGCTGATCATTCCGATCAGCCGGTGGTCGCCGATCACCGGCAGCCGCCGGATCCGGTGCTCCTCCATGATCGTGAGCACGTCGTCGATGTCGGCGTCGGCATCGACCGTGCACGGCTTGCCCTGGGCGAGGTCGCCGGCGGTCATCATCGTCGGATCCAACCCGCGCGCAACACATTTCAGAACGATGTCGCGGTCGGTGATGATGCCGTGCAGGCGGTTGTCGTCGCCGCAGATGGGAAGTGAGCCGACATCGAGCTCACGCATCTGCTGCGCCGCGTACTCCAGGGTTTCGTGTTCGCCGATGCACGTCGCACCGGCATGCATGATCTCTCGAGCGGTCGTCATGACGACCCTCCTCGGTGGACGAGAATGTTTGCCCATCCATCGTCCTGCCGAAGTGGGATGCAGACAACCCCCGCACCCGGGCGATCAGTACGGGTCGAACCGGATGTTCTCCACGGGTGTCCCCGTCTCGACCAACTTGTGCAGGGTCGCCCGGACCATCGCCGCGGACCCGCACAACAGGACCTGATGGTCGCCGAACGCGCCGTAGGACGTGACGACCTCGTCGAGGCTGCCCTCGATCAGATCGTCCGGGTCGGCACCGATGTCGCCGAGCTGGGCGACGATCCGGTTGTACCAAGGATCCGGGAAGTCCGGGTCCTCGACCGATTCGACGACCGGCACCACCGTCAGCCACGGCAACGCCTCGGACAGCAGCGACAGCATGTCCGACGCGTAGAGGTCGCGGGGAGAACTGCCGCCCACGAACAGGAACGTGCGCGGCGGTTCGGGGCGACGAGCCATGTCGAGCAGCAGTGCGCGCAGCGGGGCCAGACCGGTCCCGCCCGCGATCATGATGACGATGCGGCCGCTGTCGTCGACGTGCAGATCGCCGCCCTTCGGTTCACCGATCGTCCACACGTCGCCCGGGCGGGTGTCGGCGACGATGCTGCCGCTGACCCAGCCGCCGGGAACGGACCGCACGTGGAACTCGAGTTTGCCGTCCAGGGACGGTGGCAGCGCGGGTGACAGACGTCGCGGCAGACCGGGCCGCTGCGCGACTGTGACGTCGACGTACTGGCCGGCGCGGAACGGCACGACCTCGTTGTCGCACTGGAGACGGATGACCGAGAGGTTGTTGCGAAGGCGATGGTGTTCGACGACGGTCGCGGTCACCGTCGTGCCTGTTTCGGCAGGTGTGGTCGAGGCAGGCTGCATTGTGTTGTATCCCCCGGGGTGCGCGGTGTTGCCCCGACTGTAATAGCCCGCCCGCACGTCGTCCCGGTGGGTGTCGTGCGGGCGTTCGTCGCCGGCGACCGGCGGTTGGTTCTCGCCGCAAATACGCTGACGAGCCGATCGTCGATGGCGAGTGCTCGATACATTTATGCGGATTCACTTCTTCGGAGAAAGGGCCCCTCGGTGACCGGGCAGAATGTTGAAGATCGCGTCAGACGGCGTCCGAAGGACCGCAAGCAGCAGATCTTGGCGCATGCGCGGGACCTGTTCGTCGAACAGGGCTACCACAACGTCACCATGGGTGCGATCGCGAGCCGGGTAGGAATCGGGCCGAGCGCGCTCTACCGGCATTTCGCCAACAAGGCGGTTCTCCTCGAGGCCGTGATCGAGGACAGTTTCGGTGACATCGAGTTCCCGGCGAGCGGCGACATCCCGCTCGACGAGGTGATCGCCGAAGCTGCATCGATCGCCGTCGCTCGCCCCCTCGGTGTGCTCTGGTCACGCGAGGCCCGCCACTTGCCCCCCGAGGTGCGGGAGTCCCTCCGGGAACGGCTGCGTAGGTCTGCAGAAGGATACGAGCGTCTGCTGCGGCGAGACCGGCCGCAGCTGACGGCCGGTCAGGCGGAGCTGTTGGCGCGGGCGATCCAATCGGTGATGGCGAGCCCGAGCTATCGGTCGGTGCGTATCCCGGCGTCGACCCATGTCGAGGTACTCGTCCGCGCAGCGCGTGCGGTCGCGGGAGCGCGGATGGCCGACATCGGGGCTGCCGGTCCGAGCCTTGCGAGCAAGGGGCTTTCACCGGTGTCGCGCCGGGAGCGGCTGCTCTTGGCTGCGAGTCGTCTGTTCGCGGAGCAGGGTTATCAGGAAACTTCCCTGGACGATATCGGCAGTGCGGCCGAGGTGACGGGGCCGAACCTCTACGGCTACTTCGAGAACAAGGCTGCCGTGCTCCGCGCAGTGCTCGAGCGGGGCACCCACTCCTTGTGGCTGGATCTCGACCAGGCATTGAGTCGAACCAGCGATCCGCGTGAGGCTCTGGCTCTTCTCGCCCACGCCTATGTGTCCCGGTTCGCGGCTCAGCCACGGATGGTGCACCAGCTGACGGGTGAAGTGGAAATCGAGGAGCGGAGTGTCGCGTATCAACGCGAGTACGTGGCCGAATGGGTAGCGCTCGTCCGGGCAGTCCGGCCCGAACTCGACCAGCGCGATGCTCGACTCCTGGTTCATATCGCGCTGTCGGTGGCCGATGACCTGACGACGGCGCGACATCTCGCATCCACAGAGGGATTCGTGGCCGACGTGAGTGCGGTTGTGGTGGCAGTGCTGGAGGCGTGAGCCCGGGGATGGCGAGCGCCCACCGCGCTCCGTGACCCCCTTCACAACTAAGTGAATCTCGGTTAATGTCTAGTTTATGACTAGACCGGATCCGAGCATGAAAAATCAAGCGATCAGGAAACCTACAGTCAGGTCTGATTCCCTCGAGGCGGGCGGGTCCGGAGAGCCCCGCGTGTGGTCCGGTGGCAGGGCGCAGACCGTGGTGGAGGTCAAAGCCAGGGCCGCGCGCCTGGCTGCCGGGCTCCGAGCCTCGGGTGTCGGGCCGGGAGACCGCTTCGCCATCGTGATGCGCAACGAGATCGCGTTCCTCGAGGCCACACTCGCGGCGGCACCGATCGGCGCCGTCCCGGTCCCCGTCAATTGGCACTGGATGGGTTCGGACCTGGCACACCTGTTGCGGGACAGTGGGGCGAAGGCTGTCATCGCCCATTCCGACCTGATCGGTGCTGTCGTCGCCCAGGCGCCCGAGGGGGTGGTGGTCATCGAGGCGGAGGTGCCGGCGGAGGTCGCCGACGCCTACGGGCTCGGTGACGTCCGGGCCACCGGGCGGTACGACACCCTCGACGGTCTCATTGCGAGCAACGAGCCGATTTCGGTGGTCACAGATCAGACGCCGATGGGCGTCATCTACACCTCGGGCACCACGGGCCTTCCGAAAGGTGTTCTCAGGAATCGGATTTCGGTGGAAGACCAGGCGAAGGTGCTGAAAGCATCGATGGGCCTGCTCGGCCTGCGACCCGGGGGGAAGACGCTGCTGCCCGCGCCGCTGTACCACGCGGCCCCGAACAACCATGCGCTGTTCGCCGCGGCGCTCGACATGGACATCACGATCATGCCCAAATTCGATCCTGTCGAGTTTCTGCGTCTCGTCGAAAGTCGCCGAATCGAGTCCGTCCAGATGGTGCCGACCATGTTCACCCGCCTGCTACGGCTGCCGACGGAGGTGCGGAAGTCGTTCGATGTGAGTTCGCTGCAGGTGATCGTGCACGCCGCGGCGCCCTGTGCCCCCGAGACGAAGAAGGCGATCATCGATTGGTTCGGACCCATCGTGCGCGAATACTACGGTGGATCCGAGGTCGGGCCGTTCGTCATGTGTGACAGTGCCGAGGCGCTTGCTCACCCGGGAACGGTCGGCAAGCCTCGCTTCGGCTCCGATGTCCGCATCCTGGACATGTTCACGGGCGAGCGGCTTCCCGCCGGGACACCCGGAGTCATCTACGGCAGGAGTGTCGAGGGGTGGCCCGACTTCACCTACATCGGGAACGATGCCGAGCGCCGCGAGATCGAGCAGGACGGTTACATCACCGTCGGCGACATCGGATATGTGGACGACGACGGGTACCTGTACCTGACCGATCGGGTCAGCGACATGGTCATCTCCGGCGGCGTCAACATCTATCCGGCCGAGATCGAAGCCTGTCTCATGCGCATGGACGGAGTGGCCGACGTCGCGGTGTTCGGCATTCCCGACGACGAGTTCGGTGAGTCCCTCGCCGCCCACATCGAACTCCTGCCGGGCGCCGAGGCCACGGCCGGCGCCGTCCGGGACTTCGTCGCAACACACCTGGCTCGCTACAAGGTTCCCCGGGTGGTCGTGTTCGACGACGACCTGCCCCGTGACGACAGCGGAAAACTGTTCAAGCGCCGGCTCAGGGAGCAGTACCGGCGGCCCACCGCATCCACCGAAAGGCATCGATGATGTTCGATCCGAGTCCACGAGCAATTCACTTGCGTGAGAAGATGATCGACTTTCTCGAGAATCATCTCTATCCCGCGGAGAACGTGTTCGAGGAGCAGTTGCGTGATCAGAACGGGCAGCGCGCAAACCCGCCCGTTCTCGAGGACCTCAAGAAGGTTGCTCGCGACCGAGGATTGTGGAACCTCTTCCTGCCACACCCGGAGGCCGGACACGAGCCCATGACCAATCTGGACTACGCACCGTTGGCCGAATTGAGCGGCCGGAGCCTTCCCCTCGGCCCCGAGGCGATGAACTGTTCGGCACCCGACACCGGAAACATGGAACTGCTTTCGCTCTTCGGGACGCCCGAGCAGAAGGCCCGGTGGCTGCGCCCCCTGATGGACGGTGAAATCCGATCCGCTTACGCGATGACCGAGCCTCGGGTCGCGTCGTCGGATGCGAGCAACATCGAGCTGTCCATCGTTCGAGAAGGTGACGAGTGGGTGCTCAACGGGCGCAAGTGGTGGATCTCGGGTGCTGCTCGTCCTCGATGCGAGCTCTTCATCGTCATGGGCATCACCGATGCCGCACCCGACGCGCCCAGGCACCGCCGGCACAGCATGGTGCTCGTTCCGAAGGACACCCCGGGCGTCACCATCGAACGGGATCTTTCCGTCCTCGGCTACCACACGTTCGAGTCGCACGCCGAGATCACCTTCACGGACGTCCGGGTTCCGGTGACCAACATGCTCGGCGAGGTGGGCGCGGGGTTCGCCATGTCCCAGGCGCGTCTCGGTCCCGGCCGTATCCATCACTGCATGAGAATGATCGGTGCTGCCGAGCGCGCCCTCGAGTCGATGATCGACAGGGTGAACAAGAGATCCACCTTCGGCACCACACTCGTCGATCAGGGAGTGGTCCGCGAGTGGATAGCGGATTCCCGGATCGAGATCGACCAGGCACGGCTCTACACGCTGTACACGGCGCACCTCATGGACACGGTCGGCAACACCGGAGCCGCGAGCCAGATATCGGGGATCAAGGTTGCCGTCCCCAACGTCGCCTCCCGAGTGATCGAACGCGCCATGCAGGCACACGGCGCCGCCGGTCTCGGACCGGACTTCCCGCTGGCGCGGATGTACGCCGAGGCCAAGATCGTGCGCGTGGCCGACGGTCCGGACGAGGTCCATCGTCGTGCCGTGGCACGCACCGAGCTGAAGCGATTCGCCTCCGCCACGACACCGACACCGCAGGGGGTCGCCGCACACCTGGTCCACCAGCGATGACCGGCACGGCTCGAAGGGGACCGGACGTGATCGGTCTCGATCTTCCCGCCGTGGAACGGTGGATGGACTCGGCCGGCTTGGGAAGCGGACCGGTCTCGCACGTCCGGCCGGTGGGCGGGGGGACCCAGAATCTGATGTACCGATTCGAGCGTGACGGAATCGGATACGTCTTGCGCCGCGGACCGCGGCATCCGCGCCCCGAATCCGACGACGCGCTGCGCCGTGAGATGACGGTATTGCGTGCACTCGGCGACACCGGTGTGCCGCACCCCCGACTGCTCGGCGGATGCGAGACACCGGAGGTGCTGGGAGACTCCGTCTTCTTCCTGATGGAGCCCGTCGACGGCATCAACGCGATGGTCGCTCTGTCACCTGATCAGCAGGCATCGGTCGACATACGTCATCGGATGGGATTGTCGGTTGTCGACGCGCTGCTCACGCTGGATGCAGTGGATCCGGACGAGATCGGACTCGGCGGAATGGGACGTCCCGACGGTTTCCTGGAACGACAGGTGCGCAGGTGGCTCGATCAGCTCGACAGCTACCGACGAATGGGATACTCCGGCAACGAAATACCCGGTGTCGACACAATCGCCGAATGGCTCGATTGCCATCGACCCCCAGCAGCGGACCCTGGGCTGATGCACGGTGACTTCCACCTGGGCAACCTCATGTTCACGCCGGACAGCTCGAAGGTCGTCGCGATCGTCGACTGGGAGATGTGCACGATCGGCGACCCGTTGCTCGACCTCGGATGGCTGCTGGCGGTCTGGGCCGATGCGGGGGCAAGAACGGATCTCATGGGCAGCCGCCTCGCCGAAGCGGGTGGTATCGCCACACCGGACGAACTGATCGCCCGTTACGCCGCGGCGGGCACGCGGTCGCTGGAACATCTGGACTGGTATCGCGTACTGGCATGCTTCAAACTCGGCATCGTGCTCGAGGGGACGTACGTCCGTTCGCTCGCCGGCTTGGCACCGCCGGAACTCGGGTTCGAGATGCACACGCGCACATTGCAACTCTTCGAGCGTGCGCATCGATTGATCGAGTGACCCCGGAAGTCGGACAGCCTCGGCGCCCGTGCGCGTAAGCGCGTGCACGGGCGCCGGGGCGTTTGTCCGGGCGATCGCGGTAGCTGCTTCTAGGGCATTCCGCCGTCGACTCGCAGAACCGAACCGGTGCAGAACGACGACGCGCCGGTGGCGAAGAACAGCGCGGCGTCCACCACCTCTTCGGGTCGCCCGCATCGCGCGAGTGCGAGGCTGCTCTCGAGGCTCTCGCGAACCCCCGGCGTCCAATTCTCGGAGATGTCGGTGAGGAACGGGCCGCACTGGATCGTGTTGACCCGAACGGTAGGGCCGAAAGCCTGGGCGAATCCCTCTGTCAGCGTGTGCAGACCGGCCTTTGCCGCCGCGTAGGGGAGGGCGTCCGGTCCGGGGCGGATCGCCTCGATGGATCCGACATTGATGATCGAACCGCCACCCTGCTGCACCATATGTGTCCCGGCCAGTGCAGCCAGACGAAACGGTGCCCGCAGGTTGACGGCAATCACCTTGTCGAACAGGGCTTCCGAAACCTGATCGAGGCTGGGGTACAGCGGAGACAAGCCCGCGTTGTTGATCAGTACGTCGATGCCGCCGAATTCGCCGAGGGTCTTCTCGATCAGCGCCGTGCACTCGTCCCAGTCGCTCACATTGCACGCGAGCGGCAGGGCGCGAACGGAGTAGCGATCCTCGACCTGCTCGGCAAGAGCCTTGCAGCTCTCGAACTTTCGACTCGCGATGACCACCGACGCGCCTCGCTCCGCGAAACCGTGCACCATCGCCCGGCCGAGGCCACGACTTCCGCCTGTGACCACGACGGTCTTCCCTGTCAGCATGCTCATTTCACTTCCTGATGGTTTCTTGAGTGTGAGTGCAGATTCACAACAGTTTCGAAGTGCACCCTGCACACTCCGCTTGTACTCGTCTAATACTGGCGTCTTCGGCTCTTGCGGTCAACGCAGACCTGTGTCACTCTGCTTATTAGAAATTCACTTATCGAAGGAGGCGCGATGAATCGCCGAGTATTCGTGGTCGGTGTCGGGATGACGAAGTTCGAGAAGCCCGGCGCACGCGAAGGGTGGGACTACCCCGACATGGCGCGGGAAGCGGGGAGTGCGGCACTGTCCGACGCCGGCGTCTCGTACGACCGGATCCAGCAGGCATACGTGGGCTACGTGTACGGCGACTCGTGCTCGGGGCAACGCGCGGTGTACGAACTGGGGCTGTCCGGGGTGCCGGTCGTCAACGTCAACAACAACTGCTCGACGGGTTCGACCGCGCTCTATCTCGGGGCCGAAGCCATCCGGGGCGGTCGCGCGGACTGTGTGCTCGCTCTCGGGTTCGAGAAGATGCAGCGCGGCTCGCTCAGCGCTTCCTACACCGACCGGGCGGGCGCGCTGGACAAGCACCTGGAGGTGCTCGCCCGCAAGTATCAGCCGCAGGAGCCGTTCGCCCCGTACATGTTCGGTGCCGCGGGACTCGAACACATGGAGCTGTACGGTTCCACGCCCGAGCATTTCGCGATGGTGGGGGAGAAGAACCACCGGCACTCGGTCGACAATCCGTACGCCCAATTCCAGGACGAGTACACACTGCAGGAGATCCTCGATTCGCGTTCGATCTACGGGCCGCTCACCAAGCTGCAGTGCTCGCCGACCTCGGACGGCTCCGGCGCCGTGGTCCTCGCGAGCGAGGATTTCGTGCGCGAGAACGGGCTGACCGAGCAGGCCGTCGAGATCGTGGGCCAGGCGATGGTCACCGACCTTCCGGAATCGCTCGGTGGGAGCGCTATCTCTGCCGTCGGTTTCGACATGAGTCGTAAGGCCGCCGAGATGGTCTTCGAGCAGTCCGGCCGATCGGCCGAGGAGGTCGATGTCATCGAGCTGCACGACTGCTTCTCCGCAAACGAGCTGCTCACCTACGAGGCGCTCGGTCTCTGCGACATCGGCGAGGGTCACAAGTTGATCGAGAAGGGCGACACGACCTACGGAGGTCGCTGGGTGGTCAATCCGTCCGGTGGCCTGATCTCGAAGGGCCACCCGCTCGGCGCCACCGGCCTCGCGCAGTGCAGCGAGCTCACCTGGCAGCTGCGGGGTATCGCCGGCAATCGTCAGGTCCCCGATGCGCAGCTCGCGCTGCAGCACAACATCGGACTCGGTGGCGCCGTCGTGGTCTCGCTCTACCGGAAGGCGGCGATCTGATGGCCATCGATCGCAGCATCATCGGTCAGGAAACCGGCCGGGCGTCGTTGCTGATGACCCGGAGCCGACTGCGCGACTTCGCGGTCGCCACAGGCCAGCGGGACCCGATCTACACCGATCTCGAGGCGGCGAAGAAGGCCGGGCACCCGGACCTACCGGTCCCACCGACCTTCCTGTTCGGGATCGCCATGGAGGACCCGGACTCCGCCGGATTCCTCGACCGCCTCGGCGTGGATCTGCGCTTCGTACTCCACGGCGAACAGCAGTTCTCCTACCGGCAGGTGGCCCACGCGGGGGACGAACTGACAGTGGTGAGCACGGTGAGCGACATCTACGACAAGCGTGGCGGCCGACTCGAGTTCCTCGTGCAGGACTCCGTCGTCACCAACCAGCACGACACGGTCGTTGCGGAGATGCGCAGCGTCCTCGTCGTCCAACACCCGGACCCGGCCGCAGTGGCCGGCGAGGAGAGCAACCGATGAGCATCGACACCCTGGTGGCCGGAGCCACCCTTCCCGCCCTGGAGATCCCTCCGATCTCGCGGACCACACTGGCACTGTTCGCCGGCGCTTCCGGTGACCACAACCCGATTCACATCGACATCGACGTGGCCCGGTCGGCCGGTCTGGACGACGTGTTCTCTCACGGAATGCTCTCGATGGCGTACCTCGCCCGATTGCTCACCGATTTGGTTCCCCAGGAACGGATCCGGTCGTACAAGGTGCGTTTCGCCTCGATCACACCCGTGCACGGGCAGCCCACCTGCACCGCGACGGTGGCCTCGGTCGCCGACGTCGACGGCGAACGACTCGCCACGCTCGATCTTCGGGTTTCCCTGACCGACGGCACGACCACCCTGGTCGGCGAGGCAACCGTCGCACTCGACTGAACCGGAACCCACCTTCTCACGACACACCCAGTAAGGACGAACAATCATGGGAAAGCTCAACGGTAAGACAGCGATCGTCACCGGCGCGGGTCGCGGCATCGGCCGGTCCATCGCCCTCCAGTTGGCAGCGGAGGGAGCCAACGTCGTTGTCAACGATCTCGATGCGGTGCCGGCCACCGAGGTGGTCGACGAGATCACCGGTGCGGGTGGCGCGGCCGTCGCCTGCGCAGGCAGCGTCACGGATCCGGAATTCGCCGATCGATTCGTCGGCACCGCCACGCAGAACTTCGGCGGCCTCGACATCATCGTCAACAATGCCGGATACACCTGGGACAGCGTCATCCAGAAGATGACCGACGAGCAGTGGGACGCAATTCTCGACGTCCACCTCAAGGCGCCCTTCCGTATCCTCCGTGCCGCTCAGCCGGTGATCAGCAAGGCCGTCAAGGCAGAGCGCGACGCAGGACTCCAGGTGCATCGCAAGGTCGTCAACATCTCCTCCGTGGCAGGCATTTACGGCAATGCCGGTCAAGCCAACTATTCCTCGGCGAAAGCCGGCATCGTCGGCATGACCAAGACCCTGGCCAAGGAGTGGGGACGCTACAACGTCAACGTCAACGCGGTGGCGTTCGGGTTCATCGAAACCCGGCTGACCATGGCACCCGCCGACGGTGACTCGACCATCGACGTGGAAGGCCGCCAGATCAAGGTCGGGGTCAACCCGCAGCTGCTCGCCGCCGCGAAGCAGATGATTCCTCTCGGCCGTCCCGGCACACCGGAGGAAGCTGCCGGTTCGGTCGTGATGCTGACCTATCCGGAATCCGACTACATCAGCGGACAGCTGATCATCACCGGCGGCGGGTACGAGGGCTGAGACATGGCTACAGCGCAGTACGTTTCGCCGTGGCGTGACCCCGAGGTCGACGCCCTCGGTGAACTCGCCACGAAGTTCTTCACCACCGAGGTGGTGCCGCACCGGGAGAAGTGGGAAAGTCAGCAGTACGTCGATCGTGAGGTCTGGCGCAAGGCCGGCGACCTCGGGCTGCTGTGCTGTTCCATCCCGGAGGAGTACGGCGGCGGCGGTGGCAACTATGCCCACGAGGCTGCAATCATCGAGGCCCAGGCCCGTTCGGGTGACGCGACATTCGGCATTCTCGTGCACTCGGCGATCGTCGCCCACTACATCTACGCTTACGGAACCGAAGAGCAGCGCCGTCGATGGTTGCCGCCGATGGCGAGGGGTGAGCGCATCGGGGCAATCGTGATGACGGAGCCGGGAACCGGGTCGGATCTGCAGGCGATCCAGACCCGGGCGGTCCGCGACGGCGACCACTTCATCGTCAACGGCGCCAAGACTTTCATCTCCAACGGTGGCACCGCCGATCTGCTCGTCGTCGCGGTCAAGACGGATCCCGAGGCCGGGGGCCGCGGAATCTCCCTCCTCGTGGTCGAAACCGACAACAGCCCAGGCTTCGTGCGAGGCCGGATCCTCGACAAGGTCGGGTGCAAGGGCGCCGACACGTCCGAACTCTTCTTCGAAGACGTCCGGGTGCCGGTCGCGAACCTGCTCGGTCCGGAGGGACAGGGCTTCATGCAGCTGAAAACTCAACTCGCCCAGGAGCGTCTCAATATCGGGATCTCCGCCGTCGGCGCGATGGAAGCCGCTGTCGCGGCAACCGTGGACTACACGAAGTCACGTAAAGCATTCGGGCAGTCTGTCTTCGACTTCCAGAACACCAGGTTCGAGCTTGCCGAGTGCGCATCCGTGACGCATGTGGCCCGGGTGTTCGTCGACCAGTGCATCCAGCGGCACCTGGCCGGAGAACTCGACGCCACCACCGCCGCGATGGCGAAGTACTGGCTTACGGAGCAGCAGTGCGATGTCGTCGACAGATGTCTCCAGCTCTTCGGGGGCTACGGATACATGCGTGAGTACCCCATCGGACGTATGTATGCCGACGCCCGGATTCAGAAGATCTACGGCGGCACCAACGAGATCATGAAGGAGATCGTCGCACGGTCCCTGTGACCGGGACGAAACGACCATGAACACATCGAATTCGAATCCCACGCGGTCGACCGGGCCGCTTGCCGGGCTCCGGGTGGTCGAGCTGGCCGGTATCGGTCCCGGGCCGCACGCGTGCATGCTGCTGGCCGACCTGGGTGCCGACGTGATCCGCGTCGAGCGCCATTCGACGCCGGAACTGATCCCGGGAGTGTCGAGTGACAAGGACACCACTCTGCGGGGACGAAAAGTAGTGCGTGTCAACCTCAAGGATTCCGACGATCTTGCCGGTGTCCGCAACCTCATCGGCTGCGCCGACGTACTCGTCGAGGGCTTCCGTCCGGGTGTTACCGAGCGCCTCGGCCTCGGACCCGATCCCTGCCTGGAACTCAACCCGCGGCTGATCTATGCCCGGATGACCGGCTGGGGTCAGGACGGCCCGTTGGCGAACGCGGCCGGCCACGACATCAACTACATCTCGCTGACCGGAGTACTCGACAACATCGGTGTGGCGGACGGCAAGCCGGTTCCACCGCTGAACCTGGTGGGCGACTTCGGCGGCGGCTCGATGTTCTTGATCGTCGGCGTTCTGGCGGCGCTCTGGGAGCGCGAACGTTCGGGGCGCGGGCAGGTCGTCGATGGTGCGATCGTCGACGGGACCAGTGTGCTCGCCCAGATGCTGTGGTCGTTGCGGGGAGCGGGAGCATGGGCGGCGGGCCGGGGGGAGAACTTCCTCGACGGGTCCACACCGTTCTACGACACCTACACGTGCGCCGACGGCCGGCATGTCGCCGTCGGCTGCCTGGAACCGCAGTTCTTCGCGGAGATGGTCCGTGGTCTCGGTCTGGAGATCGGTGAATTGCCGGCTCAGTGGGATCGCGCACGCTGGCCCGCGCTGAGAGCGGCATTGACGTCGGCGTTCAAGTCCCGCACCCGGGACGAGTGGGCCGAGGTGTTCACGGGCACCGACGCGTGTGTGACGCCGGTACTCAGCTACGACGAGGCGCTTGCGGACCCGCACATGTCGGGGCGCGGGATTTTCGAGAACATCGGTGGCGTCGATCAGCCGCGGCCGGCGCCGCGGTTCTCGCGGACCGACCCGGCCACGCCGGTACCTGCCGGCCGACTCGACCTCGCCTCGGCGACACGCAGCTGGGCCTGACCCGAAACGGGTACCAGCCGATTATCGCGTATCCGGCGCGAACCTGATGTCCGAGCTCGGCGCAGCCGATAGGGCTGAGCGGCATCGGTTTTCGGGAGGCACTCCGCTGCTGGAGCGGAGTGCCTCCCTGAAGGTGGGAGAAGTACGACGTGGTGGCAAGGGAGAAGACGCGATGAAAGCTCTGACCTATCGCGGGCCGAGGGACGTGGCCTGTGCCGAAGTCCCATCGCCGGTGCTGTCCGGGGACCTCGACGCCATCGTAGAGGTGACGTTGGCCGGTATCTGCGGCAGCGATCTGCACATCTGGGGCGGACACGGATTCACCGACGACATCGGTTTCATCGTCGGGCACGAAGCCGTCGGAATCGTGAGGGAGGTGGGTGCCGGTGTCACCGGATTCGCGCCCGGCGACCGAGTGTTGGCCACGGCGTCGGTGGGCTGCACGACGTGCTCCGAGTGCGCGGCCGGTCGAGTGTCGACCTGCACCTCCAAAGCCGGTAAGCCCTGGCAGTCGAGCTGCTACGGGCTCGGCCACGCGCTGGCCGGCACCCAGGCCGAGTACCTGCGAGTGCCGAACGCGGACGTGAATCTGGCGACGATCCCGGACTCGGTCGGCGACGAGGCCGCGCTGGTGCTGACCGACAACGCACCGACCGCATGGTACGGCTGTCGGCGGGCCCGGATCGTGCCCGGCGACTCGGTGTTGGTGATCGGGCTGGGGCCGGTCGGGTTGATGTCGGTCCAGTCCGCCATCGCGATGGGTGCCGGGCAGGTCCTCGCGATCGATCCGGTGCCGGACCGCCGTGCGCGGGCCCAGGCGATGGGTGCCCGTGCGATCGACGTGGGTGACGACCGGAAGAGCCAGGTCCGAGCAGTCCGCGACGCGACGGGTGGCCGGGGCGTCGACGCCGTCATCGAGGCGGTCGGCGCGGACGCCACGATAGATCTGGCGCTGCGCGCGGTACGGGTCCGTGGGCGGGTCAGCGTGATCGGCGTCAGCCAGAACAACCAGTTCACCTTCCCGATGGAGATTGCCCAGCTCAAGGAATTGGACTTCGCGATTGGCTTGTGTTCGGCGCAGGCAGAGCTCCCGACGTTGCTGGCGCTCACCGAGAACGGCCGCCTTGATCCGGGGGCTGTTGTTTCCCACCGATTTCCGTTGTCCGAGGGTGACCGTGCCTATCGGATGTACGGCAGCCGCTCGGACAGCGTCTGCAAGGTGGTGCTGGATCCGAGACTCTGAGCACGTCGACCCGCGCTGTTCGTCGCCGACGTCCCCTTATGCGAGCGGCGTTTGCCGACAGCTTCTCGAGGCCGCGTCGTGGAGGGACCCCGAGTGGCCGGTTGGGGCCGCGCGTGTTCATTCCCATCTGCGGACGCGGCGGTACTCGTTTCCTATCTCCTGGCTCGTCCCTGACTTCAGATTCCGACCACCCGTGCCCGTTCTCAATCCCTCGTTGATTCCGCATCAACGTGTAGACCCCCGGGCGCGGTTATGCCACTGGTTCGTCGGTCGAGCTGCGTCCTCGCAGGACGAGCATCGGCAGTAGGGGCGACACACAGTGATGAGAGTCCGAAGGGGACACAGCTTCTCGACGCACTTCGCGAACAGGTCTCGTTCGACTCGCCATGCAGGTCCGGACTCTCGGGGGCAGGCCGGTCGTCGTGCGGGCGCGAACCCGCGACGGCGAATGGGTCGTGTTGCGGGCCGTGGGTACCGCGGACGGGACCAGGCCGTCCGGGGTGGTGGTCAACATCGAGCGAGCGCACCCGCCCGAGGTCGTCACGTTCGTCGCCGCAGCCTACCGTCTGTCCGCGCGGGAATCCGAGGTGGTGCGTCAGATGCTGGCCGGGCGCACCCGCGAGCAGATCGCGCGGGCCCTGTTCGTCAGCCCGTACACCGTGCAGGACCACCTCGAGAGCATCTACGCCAAGACCGGGGTGCGCAGGCGGCGCGACCTGGTGACGCGGCTGGCCTGGTCACACATCCTGCCGCGGAAGGGCGAGCCGCTGGCTCCCGACGGGTCCTTCGCGGCCACGGCGAGCGGGTGACGTCCGCCCTCCTTTCGTTCCGGGTGGGTGCCGTGCGTGCGCCTATTCCCATCTGCGGGCGTGGCGGTACTTCGGTTCCCACCAGAACCGGTGGACGAGGCGCAAGGGCAGTGGCAGCTCGCTGAACACCAGGCGGACCCGGTCCTCCGGGGCTCCCTCGAACAGGTACGGCGTCGTCGCCGCGACATCGGAGAGGGACATCTTGCGCAGCGCGTCCTTGGAGATCTGATGCCATTCCTCGGACGTCAGGGCGCGGGCGACAAGGGGCAGCGCGTCGCGTTCCTCGTGGGCGAGATGGGACCGCAACAGGTGCACTATCGCATCCAGACGTTCCGCCAGGACGTCGGGTCCGTGCTCGCGGTCGTCGAACGCTTCCTCGACGGCCGCGAGTGTCGGATCGATGAGTGAGTGTTCGGCTTCCATCGCATCGAGCACTTCGAGGGCGTCCGGCTCCTGGCCGAGCCGGGTGCGCATCAGCGGCCAGAGGAATTCGTCCTCGATCATGTGATGCTGATGCAGTTCCCGGCTGAAGCCGTGCCAGCCGAGCAGCACCGCATCGTGGGTGGCCGGGTCCTCGGGGACACCCTTCTCGGCGACCCGGGCAAGGCGTTCGGAGTCGCGCCGGAAGGCGTCGTGGATGAGGTACATCACCTCGAGATCGGCATCGGACATCGGGGTGGATTTCGTGGTGGTCATCGGTCCTTACCTCCTGGCTGGCCCGCCTCCAGATTCCGATCTCCCATGTCCGTTCTCAATCCCACTTTCGGGGGATACTGGCTCCATGGACGCGGCGCGCTCTGCCGCCCGGTTGAAGTCGACGGTCCGCCGCGCGGCGCGGACTGCGACCGATTCCGCGGATTTTCGGACACAGATTCTCGATGCACTTCGCGAACAGATCCCGTTCGACGGCGGGGTCGTGGCTCTCCTGGATCCCGCGGTCCGCATTCCGACGGCGGCGACGAACATCGGTTTCGACGACAATGCCGGAAAACTCTGCGCCGAACTCGAATACGGACCGGACCCGGACACCTTCAGTTTCGACGAGTTGTTTCGCCGACCGGGTGGAATCTGCAGTGTGCGGCAGGTGACCGGTGGACGATTCAGGACTTCCCGGCCCTACCGCGAATTCCTCGAACCGATCGGGGTCGACGACGATGTGCGCATGCTGCTCCGCAGCCGGGACGGAACGTGTTGGGGTGTAGCCGAATTGTCGAGGTCCGAGATGGCCGCGTTCACCGAGGCCGAGATCGGTATCCTCGCCGCGGTCCTCCGCGACATCGGTGACGGTCTCCGGACGAGCCTGCTCCGCCAGGCGGCGTACCCGAATTCGGACTCGGACGACGGTCCTGCGGTCGTGATCGTGGACGACCACGACGAATTGGCGATGACGACACCTGCGGCGCGGGCCTATTTCGACCGGCTCGGCTGGACGGCATCCGCCCGGCCGGCGGGGGAACTGCTGGTGCGTTTCATCGCGATGCGGGTTCGTTCCTCCGGCGGCGGGCCGGTCGTGGTGCGGGCGCGGACTCTCGACGGCGAATGGGTCGTCCTGCGGGCCGTGGGCACCGCGGACGGGACCGGGCCGCCCGGGGTGGTCGTCAACATCGAGCGAGCGCACCTGCCCGAGGTCGTCACGTTCATCGCCGCGGCTCACGGCCTGTCCGCGCGGGAAACCGACGTGGTGCGTCAGGTGCTGGCCGGACGGACCCGCGAGGAGATCGGGCGAGCCCTGTTCATCAGCCCGTACACCGTGCAGGACCATCTCAAGAGCATCTTCGCCAAGACCGGGGTGCACAGCCGGCGCGACCTGGTGGCGCGGCTGGCATGGTCGCACTACGTGCCGCGACTCGGTGATCCGGTGGCGTCCGACGGTTCCTTCGCGGCCGCGTCGAGCGGGTGACATCCCCGGTGCCCGCGGGCATCGAAATGCAACATGTTTCAGTTTTCGGCGTCCGGCGGTTATCGTGACGGACAGCAGGTGACGGAGCCCACACCGGCGGAGCGGCCGTCACCCACGCCGTCACCACGAGCGGAAGGACGACCATGACCGAGGAGTACGCCGACCTGCACCGGCCCGTGTTCACCGCGGACCTGCTGATCACCGCCCTCGACCGAAGCGCCGACAAGCCCGCGCTGTACCTCGGCGACGTGGTGCTCACCGGCGGTGAAATGCGGGACGAGATAAGCCGGTTCGGGCAGGCGCTCGCGTCCGTCGGCGTCGGGCAGGGCTCGTCGGTGGCGATGCTGTCGAAGAACCGTCCCGAGGTGCTGATCTCCATGGGTGCGACGATGGTCGCCGGTTGCCGCAACAGCGCCCTGAACCCGATGGGGTCGCTGTCGGATCACCTGTACATCGTCGAGGATGCCGCGATCGAGACCCTCATCTTCGATCCCAACCACTTCGAGGAGCGGGCCGCCGAACTGAAGGCGCAGGTCCCCACTTTGAAGAACGTGTTCTCGCTCGGTCCGTCGGAGGTCGGCACCGACATCCTGGCGCTCGCGGCGACGTTCACGCCGCAGCGCCTCGTCGCCGCGCCGGTGGACGCCGAGGACACCTCGAGCATCGTCTACACCGGCGGCACCACCGGCAAGCCGAAGGGCGTCATGGGGGCGTTCCGCTCCGGTGTCGCGCTGACCCAGATCCAGATGGCCGAATGGGAGTGGCCCGAGGAACCCCGGTTCCTGATCTGTACGCCGCTCTCGCACGCGGGCGCCGCGTTCTTCGTCCCCACCCTGCTGCGCGGCGGATCGCTGTACGTCCTGCCGTACTTCGACCCGGCTCTCGTCCTCGAAACCATCGAGAAGCACCGCATCAATGCCACGATGCTCGTGCCGACGATGATCTACATGCTGCTCGACCACCCCGACTTCGACAAGCGCGACCTGTCGAGCCTGCAGACGCTGTTCTACGGTGCCTCGGCGATGTCTCCGGCGCGGCTGCGTGAGGGCATCGAGCGGCTCGGCCAGGTGTTCTTCCAGTTCTATGGGCAGTCCGAGTGCGGCATGACCATCTCGGTGCTCCGCAAGAGCGAGCACATCGCCGACGACCCCGAGCGCCTCGCCACCTGCGGCCGGCCCGTGCCGTGGCTCGACGTGCGCCTGCTCGACGACGACCTCAACGAGGTGCCCCGGGGCGAGCTCGGCGAGATCTGCGTGCGCGGCCCGCTGGTGATGAAGGGCTACCTGAACAAGCCGGCCGAGACCGCCGAGGCGCTGCGCGGCGGCTGGCTGCACACCGGCGACGTGGCCCGTGCCGACAAGGACGGCTTCCTCACCATCGTCGACCGCAAGAAGGACATGATCGTCACCGGCGGTTTCAACGTCTTCCCCCGTGAGATCGAGGACGTCATCTCGTCGCATCCCGCGGTCGCGTCGGTCGCGGTGGTCGGGGTGCCGGACGTCAAGTGGGGCGAGGCGGTCAAGGCGTGCGTCGTGCTGCGTGACGGTCAAACGGTCGCCGCCGAGGAGTTGATCGAAAGCGTGCGCGCGGCAAAGGGTTCTGTGCACGCCCCCAAGTCCGTCGACTTCCTCGACTCGCTGCCGCTGACTCCGCTGGGGAAGCTGGACAAGAAGACGCTGCGCGCGTCGTACCGGTAAGTGCGGCTGACGCCGCCGGTGTGCCTTTGTGGCGGTCAGGGCCGCCAGAAAGGCACACCGGCAGCGCAGCTGCACTGGGACGGTGAGCGACGTCGCCACCCGAGGCGGGCGAGGACCGCTTCGACCTCGGCCGCCACGCCGCACGGGTCGCGGACGACTTCGTCGTAGCCGTAGACCAGGCGGGACCGGCCGGCCAGTTCGGCGGCGTTGTCCCGGCGGCGGTCGCGGAAGGCGACCTCCGCCATCGCGTGGAACCGGCGCCCGTCGAGCCGGACCGTCAGCGCAGCCCCGTGGGTGTCGTACGTGCAGTCCTCGTACAGGGTTCGCCCGTCGACGATCACCGGGGTCTGGCGGTCCGCCGTCGGTAGGCCGTGGCGGCGCTCGACGTCGGTGGCGTACCGGAACTCGAGCATCGACTGGACGCCCGAGGCGAGCAACCCGACGGCGTCCTCGAGTGTCCTGCGGTAGCGATACGGCTTGCGCTCGTGCATGCGACGTCGCACCTCCGACAGGGGAATCCGCCCGTTGGTCACGATGCGCACCAGGGCGCTGTAACCGTCCTGCGCAGTGGGTTCGGCCGTCGCCAGATCGATGGCGGTGTCGGCGGTGCTCGTGCGCGGCGGCATCGTCGGCACCGCGATGTGCGGATGCGCACGGCTACGGTGGACGATCACCCCCGGATGCAGCATCTCCCCGAAGTGCGGCAGCCGGACGTCACGGGGTTGCGCGGTCGCGAAGGTCGCGGGCTGGCCCCGCGTCGACAGACCGAACGGGACGGTGACATGGACGGGTGCGAGCGGGTCGATCGGCAGCAACCCCCATTCCTCGGCGGCCGTGCGATGACTGAGGACGGCGACGTCGCCGCAGAACGCCAAGGCAGCGGCGAGGATCACCGGGCGCGACAACGGGCCCGTGGTCACCGAATACACACCGTGGAGGACCTGCTGCCAGCGACCTTGGTCGAGGCGGTGGCGGATCCCGTGCCACGTGAATTCGTGATGCATCAGCTGGGCGCGGGTGATGATGCCGTGCTGGAACGCGACGACCCGGTCGAGTTCGGGGATCTCCGGAAGGAACGACACGCCATCATGATTGCCGTGTAGACCGCGCGGAGATGTCCGCGAACGGCGGATCGGCGAAATCTGTGGATGAACGGGGCGCTTGGGGATAAATCCCCGGTGTGCACTTGTGGCGGCTCCCACCGCCACAAAGGCACACGGGCGGCGCCAGCCGCACTACAGCGGATCGAAACTGATGTTCTGCCTTGGTGTTCCCGCTGCGGACAGTGCGTACAGCGTTGTCTTGATCATCGACGGGGATCCGGCGATCTGGATCTGACGGTCCGCCCACGACCCGAACTGGGCCACGACCTTACCGAGCTTGCCGTACATCGTGCGGTGCAGGCCGGTCGGCGGTTCCAGCACGGGAACCGGGTGCCACCAAGGGTTTTCCTTCTCCTCGACGACCGGGACGACGGTGAGCCAGGGGTTGGTCATCGCCAGGTGCCACAGCGTCTCGATGTCGTAGAGGTCGCACGGGTACTTGCCGCCGTAGAACAGGTGGACGCGCGGATTGTCCCCGCGCATCGCCATTTCCATGAGTTGCGCGCGCAGTGGGGCCAGACCGGTACCGGAGGCGATCATCAGTACGTCGCCGCGCGACCGGTCGACGTGCAGGCCGCCCAGCGGCGGGCCGATGACCCACCGGTCGCCGACCGCGGTCTCGCCGACGAGTGCCGGGCTCACCCAGCCGCTGGACACGCGCCGGACGTGGAACTCGATCTGTCCCTGAGGATTCGGCGGGATCGCCGCGGAGAGGTACCGCCACATCTGCGGGCGGTGCGGGGTCTGCACGCTCATGTACTGACCCGCGTGGTACGGGATGGGGGAGTCGCTCTCGAGCCGGATGATCGCCAGGTCCGGCATCACCCGTTCGTGGCCGACGACGGTCGCGCCCCACACGGCGGGCAGGTCGTCCTCGGCGGACGCGATGGCCATGGCGGCGACCAGCCGGCTGATGATCTCGCGCCAGGTGTGTTCGAGCGCGGCCGTCCACAGGATCAGCGGTGTGCACTCGCGGACCGCGACGAGCATCGCCGCCCCGGCGGCCCGGAAGTGCTCGGGTCGCACCCCGTACTTGCGGTGGTCGCGGGCGAGTTGAGAGAGGAACGCCTCGACGACGGCGAAATCGCTGAGTCGGTTGACGGCCCACCCGACCGCGGTCGCGAACCGGTGCCGCATCGATTCCATGCCCGCCGGGAACAGCTCGCGCAGGGCCGGGTTGTCCGCCCACAGCGCGGTGTAGAACGCCGACGCGAACCGTTCGGGGCCGGTGGGGGTGGCGACGATCGAGGCGAAGCTGAGCTGGACACGGGCGATGGCGAAGGCCTCCACGCCACCCTCCCACGTGCTGTTCCTGCTGGTCGGCCGCCACTGTAGCCGTTCCTTGATCAATCGCGCCACCAATGGGCGGCGTCCGGTCGCGGCGGATATCGCACACTGGAAGCGCCAGAGTGATGCACGTCACCGAGATTCTCAAACTTGAGTGGAACAAACTCAACTTTGGACTCGTTGATCACATCGAGTTCCCGCGGACAGTACTGCGGGCGTAAGAATTGATACGGACACACTCGAGAATGGAAGGGGCCCGTAGTGGACTCGTTCAATCCGACAACGAAGACCCAGGCTGCACTGACCGCTGCGCTCCAGTCGGCGTCCGCTGCGGGCAACCCGGAGATCCGACCCGCCCACCTGCTGGTGGCGCTTCTCGACCAGACCGACGGCATCGCCGCGCCGCTGCTCAAGGCCGTCGGCGTCGACCCCCTCGTCGTCCGGCGGGAGGCCGAGAGCCTCGTCGACCGGCTGCCCAAGGCCAGTGGCGCGACCACCACACCGCAACTCGGCCGTGAGGCCGTTGCGGCGATGACCGCTGCCCAGCATCTGGCGACCGAACTCTCCGACGAATACGTCTCCACCGAGCACGTCCTCGTCGGGCTCGCGAGCGGCGACTCGGACGTCGCCAAGCTCCTCGCCGGCCACGGTGCCACCCCGGCCGCGCTGCGCGAGGCGTTCACCGCCGTGCGCGGCACCGGCCGCGTCACCACCGCCGACCCGGAAGCGACGTTCCAGGCGCTGGAGAAGTACTCGACGGACCTCACGGCCCGCGCCCGTGAAGGCAAGCTCGACCCGGTCATCGGGCGCGACAACGAGATCCGGCGCGTCGTGCAGGTGCTCTCGCGCCGTACGAAGAACAACCCGGTCCTCATCGGTGAGCCGGGCGTCGGCAAGACCGCCATCGTCGAAGGACTCGCGCAGCGCATCGTCGCCGGCGACGTCCCCGAGTCGCTGCGCGGCAAGACCGTCATCTCCCTGGATCTGGGGTCGATGGTCGCCGGCGCGAAGTACCGCGGCGAGTTCGAGGAACGCCTCAAGGCCGTCCTCGACGAGATCAAGCAGTCCGCCGGTCAGATCATCACGTTCATCGACGAGCTGCACACCATCGTCGGCGCGGGCGCCACCGGTGAATCCGCGATGGACGCCGGCAACATGATCAAGCCGATGCTGGCCCGCGGCGAGCTGCGGCTCGTCGGCGCGACCACCCTCGAGGAATACCGCAAGTACATCGAGAAGGACGCCGCTCTCGAGCGTCGATTCCAGCAGGTGCTGGTCGGCGAGCCCAGCGTCGAGGACACCGTCGGCATCCTGCGCGGGCTCAAGGAGCGGTACGAGGTGCACCACGGCGTGCGCATCACCGACTCCGCGCTCGTCGCCGCCGCGACCCTCTCGGACCGGTACATCACCTCCCGGTTCCTGCCGGACAAGGCCATCGACCTCGTCGACGAGGCCGCGTCCCGGCTGCGGATGGAGATCGACTCGCGTCCCGAGGAGATCGACACCGTCGAACGCATCGTCCGTCGCCTCGAGATCGAGGAGATGGCGTTGCAGAAGGAAACCGACGAGGCCTCGAAGGAGCGGCTCGAGAAGCTGCGCAGCGAGCTCGCCGACGAGCGCGAACGACTCAGCCAGCTCACCACCCGCTGGCAGAACGAGAAGACCGCGATCGACTCCGTCCGCCAGATCAAGGAACAGCTCGAAGCCTTGCGTGGTGAGGAGGAACGAGCCGAACGCGACGGCGACCTCGGCAAGGCCGCCGAACTGCGGTACGGCCGAATCCCTCAGCTGGAGAAGCAACTCCAGGCCGCCGCGGAAGCCTCCGGTGCCGCCTCCGACGGTGACGTGATGCTCAAGGAGGAGGTCGGACCGGACGACGTCGCCGACGTCGTCGCCGCATGGACCGGCATCCCCGCGGGCCGCATGCTCGAGGGCGAGACCGCCAAGCTGCTGCGCATGGAGGACGAACTCGGCAAGCGTGTCGTCGGACAGACCGAGGCCGTGCAGGCCGTGTCGGACGCGGTGCGCCGCGCCCGCGCCGGCGTCGCGGACCCCAACCGGCCGACCGGCTCGTTCCTGTTCCTCGGCCCGACCGGTGTCGGCAAGACCGAGCTCGCCAAGGCGCTCGCGGACTTCCTGTTCGACGACGAACGCGCCATGGTCCGGATCGACATGTCCGAATACAGCGAGAAGCACTCGGTCGCGCGGCTCGTCGGTGCACCTCCGGGCTACGTCGGTTACGAGGCCGGCGGCCAGCTCACCGAGGCGGTGCGCCGTCGGCCCTACTCGGTCGTGCTGTTCGACGAGGTGGAGAAGGCCCACCCGGACGTGTTCGACACGCTGCTGCAGGTGCTCGACGACGGCCGGCTCACCGACGGTCAGGGCCGCACGGTGGACTTCCGCAACACCATCCTGATCCTCACCTCGAACCTCGGTTCGGGTGGCGACAGGGACTACGTGATGGCCGCGGTGCGGGCCGCGTTCAAGCCCGAGTTCATCAACCGGCTCGACGACGTCGTCATCTTCGACTCCCTGTCGGAGGAACAGCTCGAGCAGATCGTCGAGATCCAGCTCGGTCAGCTGGCCGACCGGCTCGCGGCGCGCCGGCTCACGCTGGACGTCAACGGTGCCGCCCGGATGTGGCTCGCGGTGCGCGGGTACGACCCGCAGTACGGTGCCCGGCCGCTGCGTCGCCTCATCCAGCAGGCCATCGGTGACCCGCTCGCCAAGAAGCTGCTCGCCGGTGAGATCCGCGACGGCGACACCGTGCAGGTGGGTGTCACCGACGACGGCGATCGCCTGACGATCGGGGCCTGACCTACCCTCGTGCGCGTTTCCGGTAGCACCCGCTACCGGAAACGCGCACGGGTACCTTGGGAGAGACCATGACGAATCCGCAGGATCCGCGCACACCGCAGGAGCGCGCGTACTCGCTCGACGAGTCGCACGACGAGACGCGGGTGCTGCACACGTCCGATCCGACCGAGGCATACGGTCGCCCCCAGCCCACGCAGGCGCTGCCGCCCTACGGCCAGGCGCCGGGGCAGGGCTATCCGCAGGGCTACCAGCCGACCCAGCAGTTCTCTCCCACGGAACAGGTCCGGCAATACCAGCCCGAACAGCAGTACCAGCCGACCCAGCAGTACCAACCGACCCAGCAGTACGGCTACAGCCCGGAGTACGGCTACGGGCCGGGCGGGCCGGGCGTCCCGCCGGGCACCCCGCCGACACCGGAACCCCAGGAACCGCGCCGGCGCCGCTGGCTGTTGCCGGCGCTGGCAGCCCTCGTCGTGATCGCCCTGGCCGGTGTCGTCGGATACCTGCTCAGCGGGGGGAGCGGCAACGACGCCCCGACCGCGTCGGCTCCCACGACCACCCTCGCGCAGCCACCCGCAGCGACGCGGACGCAGCCGCCGACCCTCGAGCCGTCGCTGCCCCCGACCCTTCCGCTCGACCGGCTGCCCGGTGGGCTCGGCGACGCCATCGGATCCAACGGCACGACCATCGGCACCGTCACGGCGAACGACGGATCGAGCATCACGATCAGCGGGATCGGCGGCACTGTCGTCACCGTCCGGTTGACGCCCGAGACCCAGATCATCGCCCTCGCGGGTTCCTCGCCGTCGGCGTTGCGCGTGGGTGACACCGTTCTCGCGCAGGGCACACCCGTCCGGGACGGGGAGATGACCGCCGACACAATCGTCAGCGCGACCGTGCCCGGCTTCAACCGTTCCGGCAACTGAACACGCTAGGCTGGGCCCGATGACGGTTATGTGGTTCGGTCTTGCAGCGGTCGCGCTCCTCGGCGCGCTCGTACTGCTCTACATCGACCGCACACGCCGGGAGCAGTCCGGGCGGGTGCGGGAGATCTGGGCGCGTGCACAGGGCTACAAGTACACCGCGTCCGACGGTTCGCTGCCGTCGAACTGGCATCGTGCCGCTCTCGCGAAGCAGGAGTACCTGGGCGCCATCGACGTCGTGCACGGTGTGCGCCGCGGTGACGAGTTCCTGCTCTTCGACATCGAGGAGACCGCCACCATCGTCGCGGTGCGCCGCAAGGTCGGGTCCGACGTCGACATCGACCTGCGCCTGAAGTCGACCCCGCCGCCGAAGGATCCCGACATGAATCTGCTCGGGTCCATCGGGCCGCGGGTGGTGTTCACGACCGATCTCGAGATCGCGCGGCGCGTCTGCGACCAGCGGATGGTCGCGTTCACCGAGTCGATCCCGCCGCACGTGCAGATGCTGTGGAGCGAGAACGAGTGGACCCTCGGCTCCATCCCGCTGAACAGCAACGGTCGCGAGTGGGACGCCGCGATCGACACCGTCGCGCGGCTCTCGGGGATTCTGCACGTGCTGCCACCGGTCGTGGAACCGGCGGAGATGGACCGCGGCATGCACGACCCCGGCCGGCCGTCGGCGCACTACTGACACCGCGCACCGGGTATTACCCGCCGGTAAGGACCCGCTAGTGTGACCGGCATGACACCGGATCGTTCTGCTCGACCCGTCGCTCTCGTCACCGGCCCCACCTCGGGCATCGGCGCCGGATACGCCCGCGCGCTCGCCGCTCAGGGCTACGACCTGGTGCTGGTGGCCCGCAACGAGACGAAACTCGCCGACCTCGCGGCCGACCTGAAGGGCCGCCTCGGCGCCGAGTCCGAGATCCTGGCCGCCGACCTCGCGACCGAGGCGGGACGCGCCCGCGTCGCCGAACGGCTCGCTCGCGGTGTCGACATGCTCGTCAACAACGCCGGCTTCGGCACGACCGGCGAGTTCTGGACGGCTGCACCGGAACTGCTGCAGGCGCAGCTGGACGTGAACGTCACGGCGGTGATGCAGCTGACGCGCGCGGCATTGCCGCCGATGATCGCGGCCGGTTCCGGCCGCATCGTCAACGTCGCCAGCGTGGCGGGCCTGCTGCCCGGCCGAGGCTCGACCTACTCCGGCAGCAAGGCCTACGTCGTCTCCTTCACCGAGGGGCTGGCCGGTGGTCTCGCGGGGACGGGCGTGCAGGTGCAGGTGCTGTGCCCCGGTTTCGTGCACACCGAGTTCCATCGCCGCGCGGGCATCGAGATGGACTCGATCCCGGAGTGGATGTGGCTCGATGTCGACACGGTGGTGCGCACGTCCCTCGCCGACCTCGAAGCGGGGAAGGTGCGCAGCATTCCCGGCCTCCAGTACAAGGTCCTCACCACCGCGGGCCGGCTCGTCCCGGTCAACCTCGTGCGGCGCCTGACGAACATCTTCGGCCGGGGCCGCGGCCGCACCTGAGAGCGTGCGCCAGGTCACGGTCCGGACACACCCTGCGGACACGCGGGACCGGTGATGCGCACGGATGGACCACCTCGGTACATTTCTGCGCGTGACCGTTGTGGCTGTTGTGATCGCTGTGATTGTGATGCTCGTGCTGTCGACCCGCACGGCGATGCGTCGCGCGCAGAAGCTCAGAACCCGGCACCGCGACAGCCTGCGCCTGCTCGCCAACGAACTCGACGATCGCTACGACCTCGTGCCCGCGCTGATCGCGGCGTCGGCCGGTGCCGGCGTCGAACGCAGCCGCATCAGCCCGGTCGTCGGCGCCCGCACCTTCGCCATCGCGATGCGCGACCAGCGTCTCGGCCTCGGCGAGCGCGCGGCCGCCGAGAACACGCTGTCCGCGACGCTGCACGAACTCATCGGGGACCCGGACGAGGGCACCCACTGGCCGTTCATCCGCGTCGCCCGGGAACTGCGGAAACGAGAGGTGCGCATCGCCGGGGCCGCGCGCGTGCACAACGATCTCGCCCGCGAGATCAACAGGACGGTGAGCCGCTTCCCGTCCTCGATCTTCGCGAAGCTGGCCGGGGTGGAGGCCGTTCCCCTGTTCGAGGTCACGCTCCTGCCCGAGGACACGATGCAGGCGGAGGACACGGCCCGGGTCGAGGTCGCGCAGCCGGTCGTGACCGAGGGTGGCGAAGCGTCGAGCACCGTCGCGGCCTGACCGCACGTCGCACCGACTAGGCTTCTTGCCGCCGGTCCCGCGGGCCGGCGGCACGAACAATCGACGGTGAGGACGAGCGATGAGTGATCGCGAAGAGCTGGCTGCGCTGGTGCGTGAGCTGGCAGTGGTGCACGGCAAGGTGACGTTGTCGTCCGGTAAGGAAGCCGACTACTACGTGGACCTGCGTCGCGCGACCCTGCATCACCGGGCCGGTCCGCTGATCGGCAGCCTGCTGCGCGAACTCGTCGCCGATTGGGACTTCGACGCCGTCGGCGGGCTCACCATGGGCGCCGACCCGGTCGCGCTGGCCGTGATGCACGCCCCGGGCCGGCCCATCGACGCGTTCGTCGTCCGCAAGGCCGCGAAGGCCCACGGCATGCAGCGTCAGATCGAGGGACCCGACGTCGTCGGCAAGCGCGTGCTGGTCGTCGAGGACACCACCACCACCGGTAACTCGCCGCTCACCGCCGTCAAGGCGCTGCGTGAGGTCGGCGCGATCGTCGTCGGTGTCGCGACGGTCGTCGACCGGGCCACCGGTGCCGACGCCGTCATCGCCGCCGAGGGGCTCGAGTACCGCTCGCTGCTGGGCCTGGCCGACCTGGGCCTCGAGTAGCAGCCGGTGACCCCGCGGGTGCGTCGCACCGTCACGCAGCTCGCGGACGGTCGCGAACTGATCTGCTTCGACGACACCGAACCGTATGTCTCCGGTGGCGCCGCGCGGAATCTGCACGACGCCCGCGACCTTCCGCCGGTGACCGCGACGTCGGAACTGCGCCTGGATCCGCTCACCGGTGAATGGGTGACGTTCGCGGCGCACCGGATGGACCGCACGTTCCTGCCGAGCGCCGCGGACTGCCCGCTGTGCCCGACCCGTCCCGGCGGCCCGCCCACGGAGATTCCGGCCGACTACGACGTGGTGGTGTTCGAGAACCGCTTCCCGTCGCTGACCCCCGGAGGGGACGCCGCCCCGACCATCGACGACGAACCGCTGTGGCCGCGGCGACCGGCCGGCGGCCGCTGCGAGGTGGTGGCGTTCACCTCCGACCACGACGCACGGTTCGCGGATCTGCCGGTGTCGCGGGCGCGCACCGTCATCGACGTTCTCGCCGACCGCACCGCCGAACTCTCCGCGTCGGCCGGTGTGCGGCAGGTGTTCTGCTTCGAGAACCGCGGCACGGAAATCGGTGTGACACTGGAACATCCGCACGGGCAGATCTACGCGTACCCGTTCCTGCCGCCGCGGTCGCAGGTGCTGCTCGATCGTGCCCGCGCCCATCGGGCGGCGACCGGACGGTCGCTGCAACGCGACGTGCTCGATGCCGAACGCCGCGCCGGCAGCCGCGTCGTCGCGGCCGGTGCGCACTGGACCGCGTATGTGCCCGCGGCGGCCCGCTGGCCCGTCGAGGTGCACGTTGCCCCGCACCGCGACGTTCCGGATCTGGCGGCGCTCACCGACGACGAACGCGACGAGCTGGCGCTGATGTACCGGGACGTGCTCGGCCGCGTCGACCGGTTCTTCGACGGGCGCGACCGGGTGCCGTACGTCGCGGCGTGGCACCAGGCTCCGGTGGGGGACGGTCGCGAACACGGGCGGCTGTTCGCGCAGGTCTTCTCGGTGCGCCGCGCCGTCGACAAGCTCAAATATCTCGCCGGATCGGAATCGGCGATGGGCGCATGGATCAGCGACACCACGCCCGAGCGCATCGCGGCACGCCTGCGGGAAGTCGCGGAATGAGCGTGTGCAGCGAGGCCCGCGCACGGTTCGTCGACGACTTCGACGAATCCCCGGACGGGGTGTGGTGCGCGCCCGGGCGGGTCAACCTGATCGGCGAACACGTCGACTACGCGGACGGGCTGTGCCTGCCGATGGCACTCGACCACTGCACGGCCGTCGCGGTGCGCCGCCGTGTCGACGGGATGCTGCGACTGCGCAGCGCCGGATTCCCCGCGGTCGACGTCACCGTCACCGACATCGCGTCCCGCGCGGTCCCCGGCTGGGCGGCCTATGTCGCCGGGGTCGTGTGGGCTCTCGGGCCGGCCGGTTTCGCGGGAGCCGACGTCGCGGTGGTCTCGGACGTCCCGGTCGGGGCGGGGCTGTCGAGTTCCGCGGCGCTCGAATGCGCGGTCGCGCTGGCGCTGGCCGAACTGTACGGACGGGCCACCGACGACGCCGGCCGTGCGGTGCTCGCGTCCGCCTGCATGCGCGCCGAGAACGACTTCGTCGGCGTGCCCACCGGCGGGATGGACCAGCAGATCTCGCTGCGCGGACGGGCCGGGCAGGCGATGCTGCTGGACTGCCGCACCGGCGAGGTCCGGCACGTCCCGTTCGACCCGGCCGCCGACGGTCTGACGCTGCTCGTCGTCGACACCGCCGCCCCGCACCGCCTCGTCGACGGGCAGTACGCGGAGCGTCGTCGCGCGGTCGAGGACGCGGCACGGCAACTCGGGGTCGCAACCCTGCGTGACGTGGAAGATGTTTCGGCCCTGCGGGATTCGCTGAAGGACGAGGTGCTGCTGCGTCGGGCGCGGCACGTCGTCACCGAGATCGTCCGGGTCCGCAACGCTGTGGATGCGCTCGACGGCGGTGACGTGCGGGCGCTCGGTCTCTTGCTCGACGCCTCGCACCGCTCCCTGCGCGACGACTTCGAGGTCAGCTCCGTCGAACTGGATTCGGCCGTCGACGCCGCGCGCGACGCCGGGGCGCTCGGCGCCCGCATGGTCGGGGGAGGTTTCGGCGGTTCGGCGCTCGCGCTGTGCGAGGCGGACGAGGTCGACGCGATCTCGCGTGCCGTGCTGGTCGCGGCCGAGCGTCGCGGACTCCCACAGCCGAGGTTCTGGGAGGTGGCTCCGGCCGCCGGAGCGCACCGCTGCGACACGGCGTGAGCGGCGGGGTGCGGACGGTACTGTGCCCTGCATGGGTGGGTTCAGCACAAGTTGGTTCGGCCGGAGGAAGTGGGGCGCCGAACATGCGGTGTTCGCCGCCGCGACCGCGGCGACGGTACTCGGTGGGGTGCTCGGCAACGAGAAGCTGCAGCAGGTCGCCAAACCACTGATCGCGCCGGCACTCGCGGTGCGGGTGCTGCGCCGCAGCCGGGACACCGACCGCGTCGACACCGCCCTGCTGCTGGCCGGACTGGCCGCCGCGACCCTCGGCGACGTGTTCATGATCGACCCGGACGACGACCGGAGGCTGCTGCGCGGCG
>NZ_JBMBTE010000017.1:0-63964 GCF_048897285.1 Rhodococcus sp. O3 | reverse complement strand
CGTCACCGACCCCGAGCAGTGCACCGCACTCGCCGAAGCCACAATCGCCGAGTTCGGCCGCCTGGACATCCTGGTCAACAACGCCGGCGTCACCCATTCCGCACCCTCGACACGCGAGCGGCCCGAAGATTTCCGCGCCGTCATGGACGTGAATCTGTTCGGCGCCTACTGGGCGGCGCAGGCATGCGGCCGCGTGATGAACCCCGGTTCGAGCATCGTGAATGTCGCGAGCATGCTCGGTCTGGTCAAGTCGGTTCTCCCCCAGGCCGCCTACGCGGCGAGCAAGGCCGGTCTCATCGGCCTCACCCGGGATCTGTCCCACCAGTGGTCGCAGCGAAAAGGCATCCGCGTCAACGCGATCGCACCCGGTTTCGTCGAGACCGACCTGATCTCCGAGATGTCGTCGGATACGCTCGCGGAGTTCCTGCGTGGCTGCTCGCTCGGTCGCACCGCCACGCAGCGCGAGATCGACGCCGCTGTCGTGTTCCTCGCCAGCCGTGCCTCCGGCTACATCACCGGATCGACGCTCGCCGTCGACGGCGGCACTTCCGGACACTGATCTTTCCGGGGCACTGATTCCGACGACCAAGGACAACACCACGATGACGATCTCCACCAGCACGACAAGACTTCGCGGCGACCGGGTTTCACTGGCCGCCGATCTCTGGGAACCGGCCTCCGAGCAGAAAGGCACGGTCCTGTTGCTGCACGGGGGCGGGCAGACACGGCACTCGTGGCAGCGCACCGGAATCCGCCTCGCAACTCGAGGCTGGCGCGCCTACGCCGTCGACGCGCGCGGGCACGGCGACAGCGACTGGGCCCAGGACGGCGACTACAGCAGCGATGCGCACGCCCGCGACATCCGCACGATCGCCGACGAACTCGGGGAACCACCGGTACTCGTGGGTGCGTCGATGGGCGGAATGGCCTCGCTCATCGCCGCGGGAGACGACCCCGGACTCGCCCGGGCACTGGTGCTGGTGGACATCACCCCGAAATCCGAACCCGAGGGCCTGGCCAAGATCACCGGATTCATGCGGGCGGGACTCGCCGGCTTCGACAGCCTGCACGACGCGCTCGACGCGGTGATCGCCTACAACCCGCACCGGAGCCGCCCTCCGCGGCTGGAGGGACTGCGCAAGAACCTGCGTGAACGGGACGGCCGCTGGTACTGGCACTGGGACCCGCGGATGCTGTCCCACCGGACGAACCTTCCGGAAGCCGCCGCCGAGCGCGAAGCACGTGCACGGGCCGCCGCTCGCGGGGTCACGGTGCCGACCCTGCTCATTCGCGGGGCGCAGTCGGATGTGGTCAGCACCGAGGGTGCGCGCGAACTGCTCGAACTGATCCCCGGGGCACGGCACATCGACGTCGGCGGAGCAGGGCACATGGTGGGCGGCGACGACAACGACGTGCTGAGCCGGGGCCTGGTGGAGTTCCTCGACGAGACCGTGCTCAC
Source organism: Rhodococcus sp. O3 (assembly GCF_048897285.1). NCBI lineage: Bacteria > Bacillati > Actinomycetota > Actinomycetes > Mycobacteriales > Nocardiaceae > Rhodococcus > Rhodococcus sp. O3. The sequence continues at coordinate 62,505 of NZ_JBMBTE010000017.1, read as the reverse complement.
CGCGTGACCACCGGCCCTGCTGGAACCGATACCATTTCTTGCACCCTCCGGGCGGACCCGCCCGGAGGACCGTACTAGCCGAAAGCGAATGATGGCCCGACCGTCGAAGCCTCTCATCAGTCGCGCGTCCGCGGTGGCCGCGTCCATCGAGATCATCGACTCCGAGGGACTCGATGCGTTCAGCCTGCCGCGCCTGGCGAAGCACCTCGGGGTGCGGGCGCCGTCCCTCTACCACCATTTCGCCGACAAGTCGGAGATCCTCGCCGCGGTCGCGCAGGAGATCGCCGGCAACATCCCGCTGCCACGGCGCAAGCCCGGCCCGGGATGGCCCGAGTACTTCGTGACCCTGAGTTCGAACTTCCGCAAGTCGATCCTCAAGCATCGCAACGCCGCACCGATCCTGCTGCAATACCTTCCCCGCGACCTGCTGATCGGCAGCTACGAGGACACCGCGCAGTTCCTGGAGAAGTCCGGGGTACCGGCCCGCCTGCACGTCCAGATTCTCGACGGCATGGAGCGGCTGACCCTCGGTGCGGTGCTGACCGAGGCCATGCGCAAGCCGAGCACGAAGAACACGATCTTCCCCCACGTCGATCCGGAATCGCAGCCGCTGCTCGCCCGGGCTCTCGCCGAGAACGAGTTCACCTCCCGCCAGCTGTTCGAGGAGATGATCCGCAGTTTCCTGTACGGGGTGATGCGCAGCGAGCCGGCCGGGCAGACCGAGGAACTGACGGTTTCGGCGAACTGAATAGGGCGACAAGCGCAACGATGCCCCCGCGGATCGAATCCGCGGGGGCGTCGCCTTTGTGGAGCCGTGTCAGGCAGGCATGTGGACGGTCTTGGTCTCGAAGAACTCCTCGAGGCCCTCGATGCCGCCTTCCCGGCCGAGGCCGGACTGCTTGTAGCCGCCGAACGGCAGGGTGAAGTCCATCGTCGCGGTGTTCACGCTGATGGTTCCGGTGCGGATGCGCCGCGCCACGTCGAAGCCGTGGTCGATGTCCTCGGTGTACACCGCACCCGACAGGCCGTACATCGAGTTGTTGGCGATCGCGATCGCGTCCTCCTCGTCCTCGTAGGTGATCACCGAGATGACCGGCCCGAAGACCTCTTCCTGCGCGATGCGGGAATCGGGTGCCACGTCGTCGAGCAGCGTCTGTGCGACGAAGAAGCCCTTGTCGAAGCCCTCCGGACGTCCGCCGCCGAGGACGACCTTGGCGCCTTCCTCCTTGGCGATGTCGATGTACCCGAGGACGCGGTCCTGCTGACGCTTCGACGCGAGCGGGCCGAGGAAGTTGGTCGGCTCCCACGGGTTGCCCATCGGCAGGGCGCCGTACGCGGCCTTCAGCGCTTCGATCACCTCGTCGTGCCGATTGCGGGAGACGAGGACGCGGGTGAGGGCGATGCAGGCCTGACCCGACTGCATGCAGCCACCCATGGGCAGCGTCTGCAGCACGTGGTTGATGTCGGCGTCGTCGAGGATGATCGCCGCGGACTTGCCGCCGAGTTCGAGGGAGACCCGCGCGATGCGCTCGCTCGCCAGCGACATGATGCGACGGCCCGCGGCGGTGCTGCCGGTGAACGTGATGTGGTCGACGTCCGGGTTGGTGACGAGGGTCTCCGACACCTCACGATCGGCGCACAGCACGCTCACGACGCCTTCGGGGATACGTCCTTCCGCGACCAGCTCGGCGATGACGTCCGCGAACACGGACGGTGAGAGCGGTGCCTCCGGAGCGGTCTTGAGCACGACCGAGCAGCCGGCCGCGAGCGCCGGGGCGAGCTTGAACGCGATCGTGCCGACCGGGCCGTTCCACGGGATGATCGCGGCGACCACACCCGTCGGCTCCTTGACGATGCGGGACACGCCACCGCCGGCGCGGGGACGCTCCTCGCTGGTCTCGAACGTGCGGGCCACCGCGGCAACCGCCCGGAACAGACCACCGATCATCTGCTGGGTGGGTCCGCTGACACTCACGGGGACGCCGACCTCGACGACGCCGATGGTGGTCAGTTCGTCGAGGCGCTGTTCGAGGCGATCGGCGATCTCGTCGATGACATCGGCGCGTTCGGCCATGGTGCGCGACGCCCACTCGCCCTTGTCGAACGACTCACGCGCCGCTGCAACCGCTTTGGCTACGTCGTCGACGGTAGCGGTGCGTACCCGCGCAACCTTCTCCTCGGAGAACGAGTCGACGACGTCGACCCATTCGTCGCCGGTCGAGTCGACCCAGCGACCGCCGATGAACACCTGCTCGCGGTCGGCGATCGCCGGGATCGTCGATGTCGTGGCTTCGGTGGTGGACATGCGTGAAAGCTCCTTCGCTTCAGCGGATGTTGTAGCCGGCGTCGACGGGGAACGTGACACCGGTGACGTAGCGGCCCTCGTCGGAGGCGAGGTAGACGATGGCGTTGCTGATGTCGACGGCCTCGATCAGCTCGACCGGCATCGGGTTCTTGTAGGACTCGTCCGCGGCCACATCGGGATTGGCGGTGAGGAATTCCCCGTATTCGGCGTTGGCGACCATCGGGGTGTTCACGCCGGTCGGGTGGATGGTGTTCACCCGGATGCTGTGCGGAGCCAGCTGTTTCGCGTAGATGCGCATGAGTCCGACGACGCCGTGCTTGGCGGCAGTGTATCCGACCTGACCGGGTAGGGTGTTCAGGCCGATGCTCGTGAGGCCGGCGGCGGAGCTCGTGATGATGATCGATCCGCCCTCGCCTCGCTGGACGAGATCCGGCACCGTCACCTCGAGCACGTGCCACACACCGGTGAGCATGGTGTCGATCGCGTCGTGCCAGGCCTGGCGCTGCTCACCGGGTCCGATGACCGGCATGATGCCGGCGTTGGGCAGCACGATGTCGACCTTGCCGAACTGCGCGATGCCCGCGTCGTAAGCCCGCTGGACATCCTCGAGATTGCGGACATCGCCCACCGACGTGACGATCGAGCCTCCGGCCTCCTTGACCAGACGCTCGGTCTCGGCGAGATCGTCGCTGGTGGCCATCGGATAGAACACGGTGGGGATCTGATCGCAGATGTCCATCGCGATGATCGACGCGCCCTCTTCGGCGAGCCGGACGGCGTGTGAACGCCCCTGACCCCGCGCCGCTCCGGTGATGAAAGCGACCTTGCCTTCGAGTCGACCCATGATTGTTCCTTCGCGGATTGCACGTCCCGACTGCGGTGCGGGACAACGGATGAATGCGATGAATGCGGTGACTCACCTCATCGCCTGTGAACCACACCACAGACGGTAGTTGCCTACAGCCTTTAGGTCAACACCGAACACACTTCGTTATTTGTCTCGTAGTCGAAGTCTCCAACAGATGAGAGGGAGGTTGCGTGCGATATCCCCGAGGATTTCGCGCACAACCTCCGTCTCACCAGGTGCGGCAGGATCAGAAGCTGGGCACCTCGGCCCACTCGCCGACCTGGTAGCAGGAGTGCTCGTCCTCCTGCTCGAACGCCATCAGCCGGCACATGCGCACCGCCGACGCGTCGTCGGGATCGATGCGGATCAGGGCGATCTGCGCCCGCGCCTCGCGGAGCGCTCCGAGCGCGGTCGTGAGCAGGGCCGTCCCGACGCCCGCGCCCCGGGCGGCCTCGGTGAGGACGAGGGCTCGGATCGGGGCCGCATCCAATTCGTTGTGCGTGAACAGGGCGGGGTCGTACCAGACGAATCCCACGCACGCCCCGGACGGATCGGTCGCGACGACGACGCTGCCGGACCCGAGGCGGATCTCGTCGGCGAGACGTTCACGCTGGGCGGGCACCAGCGACGCCGAGTCCAGCACCTCGTCGATCGCCTTCGACACCGCCGCGTCCCCGAGCGGCCGCGGCTCGCCGATCGCGATGCCCTCGGGCGCGGCCACCTCGTCGAGCGGTACCGCGAACGGCCCGGACAGGTGCCGGAACAGCGTCCAGAGCCTGCTCACCGCCGGGATGCCGAACCGTCGCGTGAGCCGCTCGGACGCAGGGTGGGTGCTGTACGCCCAGCAGCGCAGGGCCACGGCGCCGGTGCCTTCCCAGCCGCCGTCCCCGGTCGTGTCCAGGCCGATCTCCTCGACGAGCATCGTGGCCACCCCGCGCGACCGATAGTCCGGATGGACCACGAACTGCACCGTGCCGAGCCCCTCGTCGTCGACGTGCAGGTGCAGGTACGCCACGATCACCAGCGGGGCGTCCTCCCGGGCACTCAGGTCGCGGCGTGCCTTGATAGGCAGGTGGTACACCCGCACGCCGTCGCGGCTCGTCGAGGTGACGTCGGCGGCGTGGATCCGGGAGAAGCCCGCTTCCTCGTCGTACTCGGCGGCCGTGGCAACCAGCGCCAGCACCTCGTCGCGATCGTCGGGATCCAGTTCCGAACACCACTGATACGAGATCATCCTGTCCGCTCCTCATCTGCCGGTTCGTTGTCGTAAATCTAATGCCCATCGGTATACGGCCGCAATGACCGAAACGCCCCCGGCGACCTCCCCAGGGTTTACACTTAAATCTACTTGAGTTAGATTTAGCGCCATCGATCCGAACCACCGCCCGGAGGCAGCAATGACAGAGGTCGGAATTCCCCGCGAGGAACGCATCCGCCGTGCCCTCGACCATCTGCGCAACGACACCACCGACGAGTACGAGCACGTCACCTGGTTCGAACCGGGCGAATTCGTCGACCCGGCAACGGCCAAGCTCGAACGTGATCGCGTGTTCGGCCGTGTTCCGACGATCGTCGCGCACGGGTCCGAGATCCCTCGCGCGGGCGACTTCTTCACCCTCCAGATGCCGCGCAACAACGTCATCGTCGTCCGTCAGCGCGACGGCAGCGTCAAGACTCTCGTCAACCAGTGCCGCCACCGCGGAGCCATGGTCGAGAAGGAGGAGAAGGGTCGTTGCCGCCTCTTCTCCTGCCCGTACCACCGCTGGTCGTACGACACCGACGGCACGCTGCGCACGATCACCCGTGACAACACCTTCGGTGAGGCCGACCGGGACCAGCGCAACCTCGTCCAGCTCCCCACCGAGGAACGGCACGGCTTCATCTGGGTCGTGGACGACGCCGACGCCACCATCGACGTCGCGGATTGGCTCGGACCCGAGATGGATGCCATCCTGGCCTCGCAGAACCTCGACAAGCTGGTGAGCACCCGCGTCCAGGTGTTCGAGGAGCCCGTCAACTGGAAGCTGATGCAGGACGCGTTCCTCGACGGCTACCACATCCAGTACGCGCACCCGAACACTGCCGCCAAGCACATCCACACCAACGTGATGTCCTTCGAGGACTTCGGTCACCACTGCCGGTTCATGAACCTGCGCAAGACCATCGACCGGTGGATCGAGGAGGATCCCGGCGACCGCAGCCTGGCCGAGCACACCACCGAGACCCACTTCATCGGGCCCAACAGCACCCTGCTCCGCCAGCCCGACCACTTCCAGCTGCTCACCTTCCGCCCGCATCCGAGCGACCCACAGTTGTGCCGCATGGAGATCCGTTTGATCTGCCCGACGGTCGAGGACAGCGGAATGACCGAGGAGCGCTGGAACCGGCTCTGGGACAAGAACGTCGAAATCCTCATCGCCGTCCTCCACAACGAGGACTTCCCGATCCTGCGCGATTCGCAGCGGGCCATGGCCAGCGCCAACGCCGGCAACATGCTCCTCGGCCGGAACGAGGTCGCCAACCAGGTCTTCCGGCGCGAGATCCAGAAACTGGTCAGCGAGAACTGATCCCGAACACGACGGCGGGGCGCCTGCGGGCGCCCCGCCACCAGGAGGCTTTACGTGGAGAGCGATCTCTTCGAACACGACCATGAACTGTTCCGCGATTCGGTTCGGGGTTTCGTCGACAAGCACGTCGTACCCAATCTGGAGAAGTGGGATGCCGACCGGCTCATCGACCGGGACACCTGGCTCGCCGCCGGCAAGCAGGGCCTGCTCGGACTGAGCGTGCCGGAACAGTACGGCGGCCCCGGCGAGTCGGACTACCGCTTCCGCGTCGTGATCCAGTCCGAGATCGCGCGGGTCGGTGCGTCGGCCCTGCAGTCCGGCTTCTCGACCAACGACGACATCGTCCTCAACTACCTGCTCCGGCACGCCAACGACGAGCAGAAGCAGCGCTGGCTGCCGGGGTTCGTCACCGGTGAGACGATCGGCGCGATCGCGATGAGCGAACCCGCCGCCGGAAGCGACCTCCGCGGCATCACCACCAGCGCGGTGGCCGACGGCGACCACTGGATCCTCAACGGCTCCAAGACGTTCATCACCAGCGGTATCCTCGCGGACCTGGTCATCGTCTTCGCGAAGACCGATCCCCAGGCGGGATCCCGGGGATTCAGCCTCTTCGTCGTCGAAGAGGGCATGCCCGGCTTCACCCGCGGCCGCAAACTCGACAAGGTCGGCCTGCACGCCCAGGACACCGCCGAACTCTTCTTCGAGGACGTGCGCGTCCCGAAGGAGAACCTGCTCGGAGAGCTCGGCCAGGGCTTCGGATATCTGATGCAGAGCCTGCCGCTCGAACGGCTCGGCATCGGAATCGCCGCGCAGATGTCCGCGGAGGCCGTCATGAGCTGGACGCTCGACTATGTCAAGGAGCGGACCGCGTTCGGCAAGCGCATCGGCGAATTCCAGGGCATGGGTTTCACCCTCGCGGAATTGCAGACGGCAGTGGAAGTTTCCCGCACCTACATCGACCGGTGTGTGCGCGAGTACAACAAGGGCACCCTCACCGCGGTGGATGCGTCGAAGGCGAAGCTGTGGGCCACCGAGCTGCAGGGCCGTGTCATCGACGCCGGCGTCCAGTTCCACGGCGGCTACGGCTACATGATGGAGTACCCGGTTGCCAAGGCGTTCATCGACGCCCGGATCCAGCGCATCTACGGCGGCACCAACGAGATCATGAAGGAAATCATCCATCGCGATCTGATGAAGGCCTGATCCACCAAGGAATAAGGGGCGGGACCCGACCGATCGGGTCCCGCCCCCTCTTACGGATCAGGATTCCGGTGTGAAGGTGAGGGGCAGCCGCACGCATCCCCGCACCGACGTGCCGTGCATGAGCGGCGGATCACTCTGGACCAGAGCGTAATCGGGGATCCGGCGGTGGATCTCCTCCATTGCCAGCGTCAACTCCAGACGGGCGAGATGCGATCCCAGGCAACGGTGCGGGCCCGCCCCGAACGACAGGTGCCGGTTGGGCCCACGATCGATCACGAACGCGTCGGGATCGTCGAACTCGGCATCGTCGCGGTTGGCCGAGCACAGCAACAGCAGCAGTTGATCGTCTTGCTTGACCTGCACACCGGCGATCTCGACGTCGCGGGTGGCCCTGCGCCCCATGCTGACGGCCGCTTCGATGCGAAGAATCTCCTCGACCGCGTCCGGCACCAGACCACTGTCGTCGATGAGTGCTTGCCGCTGCGCCGGGTTGTTCGCGAGGTGCACCATGGCCCAGCCGAGTGAACCCTGCACCGTATGCAGTCCCGCGATGAGCAGCAGGAAGAACATGCGACGCAGTTCCTCGTCCGTGAGGTGCCGCTCGACTCCATCCATGCGGATCGGCGTGTTGATGATCTGCGCGGTGATGCTGTCGGCGTCTTCTTGCCCCGACCGCACCCGGTCCACGAAGGCACCGAAGTACTCGAACACGCTCGCCGCCGCTTCGGCACGCGCTTTGGCGGATTCTTCTTCGGACGCCCCCGGAATACCCTGGAGCGCAGTATCGGTCCACTCGGTGAACCGTTCGGCGTCGGCGAGGGGCCAGCCCATGAGAGTCAGGAAGACACGGGTCGGCAGCGCATGCGCGAACTCGGCGACGAATTCACATCGCCCTGCGGACGCGAAGCCGTCGATCAGTTCGTTGATGATCGCGCGGATCTGCGGCTCGAGCTCCTTCATTCGCGCCGGTCCGAACAGCGGCTGGAGCGCTTGCCGATACTGCGTGTGCTCGGGGGGATCGATCTCGACGGGGATGAATTTGCCCTGGCCGGCGTCGACGAGATTGTTCGGATAGCTGGAGAACGTCTCGGCGTCACGCAGAATACGGAAGATGTCTGCGTAGCGCGTGACGATCCAATGCCCGCCGTAGTGCGGAGAGTAGAGGATCGGACCTCGGACGCGGAGTTCGGCGGCCTTCTGTTGGAAGACGTCGACCGGCGCGGCAAGGGCAGGATCGTAGACGTCGAAGTCGACCGTCAGATCCGTTGCGATGTCGTGAGTAGTCAAGTAGAACTCCCTTCGAACGCCGATCGGCGCATCGATCGTCCACGGGGTTCGTGAAGGATCGATACGCCGATCGGGTGGCACGGAAAGTTCCGACGATCAGGACGCCGGAGTGAACTTGATCGGGAGGCGCAGGCACCCGCGAACCTGGGTGGCGTGCAGGACCGGCGGATCGGATTCGACCAGTTCGTAGTCGGGGATCCTCCGGTGCAGTTCTTCGAGTGCAATCGACAGCTCGAGTCGTGCGAGGTGCGAGCCCAGGCATCGGTGCGGCCCCGCACCGAACGACAAGTGGCGATTGGGAGTCCGCTCGAGATCCAGAGTGTCCGGATCGTCGAACTCGTCGGCGTCGCGGTTGGCCGAGCACAGCATGACGATGAGCTGGTCGCCCTCCTTGATCCGAACTCCCCCGAGTTCGACGTCGCGTGTCGCACGCCGGCCCATGACGACCGCGGCTTCGATCCGAAGGATCTCCTCGACCGCACTGGGAATCAGCCCGTCGTCGGCGATCAGCGCCGCGCGCTGGCCGGGGCGGTTGACCAGATGGATGATCGCCCATGCCAATGATCCCTGCACGGTGTGCAATCCCGCGATGAGCAGCAGGAAGAACATGCGCGTGAGTTCTTCGTCCGTGAGCAACCGCTTGCCGTCGGCGAGGTCGATCTCGGTGTGGATGAGGACAGACGTGACGTCGTCGCCCGGGTTGGCGCGGCGCTCGTCGACAATCTTCTGGAAGTACCCGAACATCTGTTGCGCGGCTTCGGCGCGGGCCTGCGCGGACTCTTCCTCACTCGCACCGGGTTTACCCATCAGTGCGATGTCGGTGGCTTCGGTGAACATGGGTGCGTCCTCCAGCGGCCAGTCCATCAAGGCCAGGAACACACGGGTGGGCAGCTCGTGTGCGAACGCCGAAATGAATTCGGCCTCACCGTCACCCGCAAATCCGTCGATGAGCTCGTTGACCACCGCGCGGATCTGCTCGGTGAGTGCCTTCATCCGATTGGGCGAGAAGAGTGGTTGCAGCGCCACCCGGTAGGCGGTGTGCTCCGGCGGATCCAGTTCGAGCGGGAGGAATTTGCCGTCGCCCGCATTGACGAGGTTGTTCGGATAGCTCGAGAAGGTCTCCGGGTTGCGGAGCACCTCGTGGGCTTCCTTGTAGCGGGTGACGATCCAGTGGCCGCCGTGCGCGGTCGAGTAGACCACAGGCCCCTTGGCCGCCAGTTCGGCGACCTTCTCCTGCACGGTGTCCACCGGGTATGCGAGTGTCGGATCGTAGATGTCGAAGTCGACCACGGGTGTCGACCGGTCGTCTGTCACGGTCATGCTGTCCGCCTTGGTAGCAGATGTATTTCGGAGCAATTCAGGAGAATTCGAGCGTCAACGCTCGCTCGGGGCACACCGCGACGGCCTCCTCGGCAGCCGCGATGTGCTCCTCGAGCTCGAGTATGTCCTGGAGGATCACCGGATAGCCGGAGTCGTCACAGTCGACAACCTCGGGGGAACGGCTGTAGCACAGGCCGTGGCCCGCGCACACCGACCGATCCACGACGAGGCGGCGCGTACCGCGCTTCGTTTCCGTGTCGTGGGCAGTCATGATCGTTACTCTTCGCCGGTGACCATCGGCGGAGGATTGTTCCCGTCCTCCGGGAACATCATCGCCACGCGGGAGAGCGTGCCGCCATCGGTCGTCGGCAGCGTGACACCCGAGATGTACGCCGACTCGTCCGACACCAGGAAGAGCGCTGCGCGCGCATTGTCTTTCAGCGACGGCGGACGATTGAGCTTGAGCGGAATCGGCGACACGGTCGGATCCCAAGGGCCTGCCACCTCTTCGTACGACTGCCCCACCACCGGCGTACCCGCCGGGGCCAGGAAGTTCGGCGACATTCCGTGCGTCGGGGCGATCGCGTTGACTCGGATCCCGTACTTGCCCAGATCCAGACTCAGACCCCGAACCATCCCGTTCACACCGGCTTTCGTCGCGGAGTATGCCGCGATGCTGTGGTATGCGACGAACGACGCGGCCGACGAGGTCGCCAGAATGACGCCACCACCGTTGGCCCGCAGTGCCGGCACGGCGGCCTTCGCGGTGTAGAACACACCCGACAGGTTGACGCCGATGACGTCCTGCCAGTCCGCATCCGTCAGATCCTGGAACTCGACCTGCTCGCCACCGGCGACCGACGGCACACCGCCACGCGACACGATGCCCGCGTTGGCCCACGCGATGTCGAGCTTGCCGAATGCCGCAACCGTCGCGGCCACGGAGTCGATCACCTGCTGCTCCACCCGCACGTCCGCGGTGACCGCGATGGCCGTGCCACCCTGCTTCTCGACCAACTCGACCGTGCCCTTGGCACGCTCCGGATCGATGTCGACGACCGCGATCTTCGCGCCTTCCGCCGCGAACAGCTGCGACGCCTCACGCCCCAACCCGGATCCTGCACCGGTGATCAGCGCGACCTTGCCTTCGAGTTTCATCGACTCTCCTCTGTTCGAACCTGTGACAGATGAATGGAAGTTGTTGGACGACAGTGCCTCTCCGGGCCTCTCCGGTCAATCGCTACGGCTCGGCGCCGTGACGCCACCAGAGCAGGACCAACCCGCGAAGACACGGTGGTCGCCGACGGCCGGACCGTCGGCGAACCGACCACGGTGTTCGGTACGCGAGGTCTTCAGTACGCGATGAACAGAATCTCGTCGCGCGAGTACTCCATCCCCGGATGCGACTCACTCAGGTGCGCCTGGGTTTTCGTCACCAGATCGTCTTCGTCGACGCCGGTGATCGCTACGCCGCACGGACAACTCAATCTCGTCTTCATTCTCATCCCGGACAGCCTTTCCACGCCTTCAGTGCAATCGCGACGCCCTCCGCACGTCCGCGACCGAGAAGCCCGGAAGCACCGACGTCCGTGAGCGGCGTCACACCAAGTTATCTAACGGGAGTAGATTGCACAACCACCGAATCGGGGACGGTCGCCGACCTCCTTCGATAGAGCCGGCCCGGCCGCGCCCCCGTGTCCCGGTCGTCCCGTCTCGTCACAACGCCCGCGACCACCGTGGCCACGTAGCCGCGCGCTTCCTGAATGAACCGCTCGGCGCCCGACGGCAGATCTGCGACGAGCCGCGGTGCCGTCAACGACAACCTCGCGAGGTCGATGACATTCAGATCGGCGCGCTTACCGACGGCCAACGTGCCACGGTCGTCGAACCCGTACAGGTCGGCCAGATCTTTCGTGAGCTTGCGGACCAGACCCTCGATCGCAAACCGTGGCCCCCGGCGACGCAACCCCCAGTGCGACAACAGGAATGTCGGGAAGCTTGCATCACAGATGAAGGCAACGTGCGCTCCCCCGTCTCCGAGACCCATCACGTACTGGGGATCGGCGAGAAACTCACCGATCCGGTTCAGATTTCCGTGAAGGAAGCCGGTCGCGAACCAGATGAGGATTGCACGCCCCTCGTCGGCGATCAGCTGGTCGTAGAGAACCTCGAGCGGGTCCCGCCCTTCGAGCCGCCCGCGTTCCGCCATCGACGTGCTCGGGTCCGGTTCGTAGTCGAGATCCTGGAGGCTGTAAATGTTCGCGAGGTTGCGCTGCAGCGTCAGGTGAGTGTGTTTGCGCGGGTCACCGGAGTCGACGGGCAGGTCCTCTTCCGCCAGGATCCGTGCCTTCACCGACGGCTCCGACATCCGGCGTGCCCGCTCGGGCAACGGAAGATCCGCGATCTCGACATACCCGGGACGCCCCATGAACGGGTGGTAGGTCGCCAGTGAGATCAGACCGCCGATCGCCCTGGGCGCCACCTGAGGGTAGATGCGTTCGCCGGATCTGCCCGCTTCCGCAACAAGAGCACGAGCCTTCGTGAACTCCTCTGCGCCGAGCGTGAGGTTTTCGGCGAAGGTGAAGGTGATTGATTGCCCGGTTGCCCGGTGCAGTCGTCGCATCATCTCGATCTCCGACGAGAGCGTGTTGGCATCACGCCGACCCAGCCCGGCCCGATACTGTTCGCCGGGCTGCCCCTCTACACCCCCGGCGACCCCGGAGGGCACCAACTGGAACACACCACCACCCGCATCACGCATCGCGCAGGCCATGGCGAGCAACTCCTCCTCCGCAGCCCTGGTACCCGGGAGGATCCCACCACCCGACCCGCGGTGTGCCGCCACCCGGGAAGTACCGACGCCCACCGCACCTGCACCGATACCCTCGCCGACGATGCGAGCGATCTCGGCGATCTCCTCGTCGGTAGCCGATTCGTCCGTTTCCGCGCGGCTTCCCAGCACATATGCACGGACTGCACTGTGGGGAACCTGGGTGGCCACATCTACCGCGAACTCACGGTCGGCGAGGACGTCCAGGTACTGCGGAAAGGTCTCCCAGCCCCATGTGATGCCGTCGTGGAGAGCTGAGCCGGGAATGTCCTCCACGCCCTCGGTCAGGGCAACCAGCCAATCCTCGGATCCCTTGCGAACAGGGGCAAATCCGATTCCGCAGTTGCCGGTGACAACAGTTGTCACGCCGTGCCCCGACGACGGAAGCAGCTCGGAGTCCCACGTGAGCTGACCGTCGTAGTGAGTGTGCACATCGATGAACCCGGGAGTGACCAGCTTGCCGGTCGCGTCGATCACTTCACGGGCATCCCCAGCGATCTTCGGCTCGACTGCGACGATCCTGCCGTCGGCGATCGCCACATCACGCACCACGGCAGGTTCGCCACTACCGTCGGCGATCGTGCCGTTCTTGATCAAGAGATCGAACACAACACCCTCCTGGGTTGTCGGAACGGGTCGCGCTCAAGCCGGCTCGGTGGCCCTGTCGACGACCGTGGGTGTCTCGCGATCGGCCCGATTCCTCCGGGGAACAAGTGCCACCAGTACCGCTGCGGCAACTCCGGCGAACGCGAATGCGTAGAAGGCCCAGTCCGCTCCGAGGGCGGAACTCATGATCAGGCCGGTGAGGATGGGGCCACAGACGCCACCCAACCGCCCGAGACCCACCGCCAGCCCGAGCGCCGTGCCACGAGCCGCCGCCGGATAGTAGACCCCGACGAAGCCGTAGACACCCGTCGTGGACGAGGCGCAGAAGCCGATCAGCAGAACCAATCCGAACACGATCGCCTGCGCCGGCTGGAGCGTCAGCGCCGAGACCGCCAGCGCACCACCGATGAAGCTCACCGAAATCACCGGGCGGGAGCCCAGCCGGTCGGCGAGACCCGTGATGACGACCATGCCGATCCCGCTGCCGAGGTTGAAGGCGAGCAGGAACGTCAGTGCCGATCCGAGATCGTAGCCGGAAGCCCGCAGCATCTGAGGGATCCAGGTGTTCATGCCGTACGAGACGAGCAGGCCGAAGAAGGTGATGAGCGGGAACATGATCGTCGCGATCCGGAAGCCCGGGGCGAGCAGCAGTTTCAGGCCGGACTTCGGCGCTGCACCCGTGCTGTGCGACCGATCGAGTGCCATGCCCGATTCGGCACCCGCATCGATCGCGTACCGCTGCGCCAGTGCGCGCGCCTCTTCGTGGCGGCCCTTACCGGTGAGGAAGGCGATGGACTCGGGCAGGTACCGGAATGCAACCACCAACAACACGATGCCGAGAAGACCACCCGCTGCGAACATCGCCTTCCAACCGAACGCCGGGATCATGAAGATGGCGGCAACGGATACCAGAACACCCCCGATGGGGAAGCCGGTCTGGATGACACCGTTGTAGAACTGCCGTCGGTCGACCTTGACGTATTCCTGTGTGAGAGCGATGAGAGTGGGGAGCGCTCCACCGAAACCGAGCCCCGCCAGCAACCGGAAGAGACCGAACGCCTCCAGGTTCGGAGCGATGGCGCACAATCCGGTGAACAGGCTGAAGCTCACGATGCAGGCGAGCACAACGGGCCGCCGACCGATCCGATCGGTGAGGTAACCGGCCAGCATGGCGCCGGCCATCATCCCGAACAGGGACAGACTTCCGATCAGTCCTGCTGTTGCTGTGGTGATCCCCCACTGTTCGGTCTCCAGCAGCGTCGGCAGCACTGCGCCGAACATGATGAGGTCGACACCGTCGAGGATGGTGATGGCCAGGCAGGTGAGGACCACGGAGCGGGCACCCGATACGGCCCGCCCCTCCCCCGATCCGATGATTTGCGACATGTTGGTTCCTTCAGGGGTGAGTATCCGAGATTCGGAATCGGTGCTGTACGAGTGACGGCGGGAACGTTTGTCGACCGGCAGGACGGCACCGACGGAGCCGGCCTGCCGGAAACCCGACTCTCATCCCCACTTCTGTGGATCCGCGAATGCACGTGCCATCCACCGATGGAAATGCTGGTTTGCAATCTCGTTGCGCCCGAAGAGCAGTGGTCCAAGGTCCGTGTTCGACACGGCCCTCTGGAGTCCTTCGTTGACGACGAGGTCCTCGTCACGAAGCACCGCCATGAGGATGTTCCAGTTCTTGTCCCACCGCGCCTTCTGCTCGTCCGTCACGGCCGGTTCCCGAGTCAGGAGACGGATCTGCATCCGTGTCCCGACAGCGGTGCCCGGAGCCGGGACGAAGTTCAGCACTTCCAGATGGTCGGGCTGACGCAGCACCGACATGTTCGGCATCAGGAAGTGCGCCACGGTGATGTGCCGATCGATCGGCACCTCTGCGGGTGCCCCGCCGCGAACCGAGTCGATGCTCTTGCGTGCCGTCACCATTCGCCCGTGCCTGCCCATCGGCTGCCATGACTGGGCGTTGTTGTAGAAGTACGGGGCGACCGTTCCGGCGTGGGTCGAGGTGATGTGGTAGCCGTCGAGGAAGGCGTCCATCAGGACCTTCCAATTGATGTCCACGTCGAAGTTCCCGACGGTGTAGCAGGTGTACTCGTCCATTTCCATGGCGGCGAGCGAGTCGTCGAACTCCTGCCCGAGCCACGCTTCGATATCGATCTTGCGGCCGTCCGCTGCCGAGTCGACGACCCAGACGAACCCGTGCCGCTCCTCGACCGGGACCTCCAGCAGGCCCATGCAGCTGCGGTCCACCATCCCGAACGTCGACTCGTCCGCGATCGATCGCAGACCGCCGTCGGCCCCGTATGCCCAACCGTGGTACCGACAGGAAAACGTTCGCTTCGAACCCTTTTCGTCCGGAACCAGCCTGGCTCCTCGATGCCGGCAGGTGTTCACGAATCCGCGCACGCTTCCGTCTGCCTGGCGGACGAGAACGACCTCGTTGTTCGGCAGCTGGACGGTCACGAAGTCGTTCCTGCCGGGCAGTTCGGTGCTGTGCGCCGCGATGATCGGAATGTGCCCGAACAGTTCACTGCGTTCCCGGGCCGCGAGTTCCGGATCGGTGTAGATGCGGGGATCGATCTCGAGGATCCCCGGCGCCATGTCGGTGGTGCCGTTGTCGAGGTGGTCGAACATCGCGCGGGCGAAGCCCGCTTTCGTCGTCTCGTCGTAGGGCAGGTCGGTGTAGACCATGGTGCTCACTCCTTCGCGGGGCCTCTGCGGGGTGCCGTACGAACGTCACGGAAGCTGCAGGCTCTTGATCTCGGTGAATTCCTCGAGGCCGAACACCCCGCCCTCACGCCCGTGTCCGGATTGCTTGAAACCACCGAACGGCGCTGCGCCGTTGAACTTTCCGCCGTTGACCTCGATCTGGGTCGCACGCAACCTGCGGGCCACCGACTTCGCACGCTCGAGGTCGCCGGACCACACGGCACCGGCGATCCCGTAGATCGTGCCGTTCGCAATCTCGACGGCCTGCTCGATCGTGTCGCAGGCGATGATCGACAGCACCGGTCCGAAGATCTCCTCCTGTGCGATCGTGGATTCCGGGTCCACGTCGGAGAACACGGTCGGTTCCACGAAGAATCCGGTGCCGACGGGCGCATCGACCGACCCGACGACCAGTCGTGCGCCTTCCTTGATGCCGGATCGGATGTAGCCGAGGACCCGCTCACGCTGGGCTGCGGTGACCATCGGTCCGAGCTTGGTGTCGCCGTCGGTCGGGTCGCCGGGCAGGTACGAGGCAACCGCCTGCGCCGCGAGTTTCTCGGCCGCTGCCAGGCGAGAGCGCGGGACGACCATCCGGGTCTGCGCGTTGCAGGACTGTCCGCCGTTCATGAAGCAGGCGCGCACCGTGTGGGACACCGCCTGCGCGAACTCCTCGTCGTTCAGGTCGTCGAGCAGCACGGCCGCGCTCTTTCCGCCCAGTTCGACCGATACTCGCTTCACGGTTCCGGCGGCCCGTTCGAGGACTCGCTTGCCGACCTCGTTGGATCCGGTGAAGCTGACCATGTCGATGTCCGGGTGAACGGCGATGGCTTCGCCGACGATGGGTCCGTACCCGTGCACGAGATTGAACACCCCGGGCGGGATTCCGACTGCGGCGACCGCTTCCGCAAGAGCACAGGCGGTGAACGGGGCCACCTCACTGGCCTTGACGACCACCGTGCACCCGGTCACCAGCGCGGCGCCGATCTTGGCGGTGATCTGGTGCAGCGGGTAGTTCCAGGGGGTGATGCACCCGATCACGCCGACCGGCTCCCGCACGATCAACGAGTTGCGCAGCGGCGCTTCCCATGGGAAGTCGGCGGCGGCGGACACCGCCTCGCGCAGGTCGATGATGCCCAGTCCGACCTGAGCCCACCGAGCGACCCGGCGCGGGGTGCCGACCTCTGCCACGACGATGTCCGTGATCTCGTCCTGCCGCCGCTCGAGTTCGTCGGCCAGACGCGAGACGAGCTCCGCCCGGTCGCTCGGGGCCGTCTGCGACCACTGCACCAAGGCTCGCCGCGCCGCCGCCACCGCGCGATCGACGTCCTGCGCGGATCCCGCGGGAACGCTCCCGATCCGCGCTTCCGTGGTCGGATTCACCACGTCGATACGTTCGTCGTTCGCCGACGCGATCCATGCGCCGTCCACATACAGGTCGAGTGTCATAACGGTCTACTCCGCTCCGTCGGTAGTTCGAATTTGGCCGGGTAGTTCGATTCGGGTTCCCGGGTAGGGGTCGGCTCCGTTCGTGACGCCGGCGAGAAACCCACGGATCGTCACGACGAAGAGCTCTCGTGACGACCAGCCGTTGGCGTCCAGCGCACGGGTGAGCGTGGGGTGCCTGCGCTCGTCGACGTTCGGAAATACCTCCCTGCTGCCGACCGGGTCGCGCATGAGGTCGCCGAGCGTGGTTGCGAGAGAGATCTTCTCCAGCCCGTCCAGGATCACCACATGCAGGGACGCAGGGACGCCCCCTTCCTCGAGGATCCGGGCACACTTCTCGTAGGTGCCGGTGAGGATGTCCCGCGGAAGAAACTGCACCAGGACCAGTGCCGCATTGGGATGCCGGAGGATCGCGTCGCGGTAGTTGAGACTGAGATCGACGAACCACTCCACCCAGTGGGTGCCCGGCGGACGTTCGGGGAGAACCGCTTCCGTCATCAGCTTCTTCGCCACCTCCGTCATGAGTTCACGACGATCGGCGAAGTGGTGGTACAGCGACGAGGTCCTCACATTCAGCTGCTTGGCGACGCGGGGCAGACTGAACGCGTCCATTCCTTCGGTGTCGATGATCTCGATACTGGCTGCGACCGCCGAACTCCGACTGATCAGGGGTTTTGTCGGTCGTCCCACTGTTCCCACCTTCGATCGAACAACGAATCGGAAGCATCCGTCCGGCGCCGTTGCGTCGGGGTCGTCTGCATCATGGCGCCGGACTCGTACCAGCCCGCAGCAACGGCTCCGCCCGTCCCATCCGAGGCGCTACGCGGCGCCAGACCAACGCCGGAAACAACGTGACGGTCCGGAACACGAGCGGATCCGAGGACAGCGTCATCAGATCGCCGTCGAAGCGCACATCTCGCTTCTGGTTGTCGCCGATCCAGTTCGGGTACAGCGATACCGCCATCTCATGCCAGACCGCGGCGTTGTCCTCGTCGACGTGATAGGGGCCCGAGTACGCCAGGTACCCGCCGGCAGCCTCACCTCGCTCGCTCGTCTCACCGCTGTGTACGTTGCGCGACCGGTACGGGGTGCGGCCGGGACGCATGATCTGTGCCGACATGAATCCGTCCGCCGAGTAGACGATCAGACCGCGAGCGTCGGCTCCCAGCGGGTGGTCGACCTTCCCGTCGTCGGAGGTCGTCGAGTACTCGACGAGTTCCCAGGCCCCGACGATGCGCTCGGCGATCGACAGACCACCGATACCGGCGTCGATACTCATTCTGCTTCCTCTCCACTCACAGCACGTCACGCGTGCAGAGAAGGATCGAACTCGAGAGGGCGGCCATCGGCCCGCCGATGAACAGGGAGACCTTCGCGTCGGGCACCTGGTTGGTGGAGGTGCCACGCACCTGGCGGACGGCCTCCACAGCCAGCCCCATTCCGTTCACGAACGAATCCGCGAGGTTGCCACCGCTGGTGTTCACCGGGAGAAGCCCGTGCGGGGCCGTCAGGTTCTCGACGGTCATCACCTTGCCTGCCTCGGCTCCGGGCGGGCACAGCGAGTGATCGATCAGTGCGGCCACTCCGGAACCGCTGAAGTTCTCGTAGACCTGGGCCACGTCGACCTGGTCGGGGCCGAGTCCAGCATTTTTCCAGAGGGATTCGGCGACGCCGGAGGATCCGGAGAAGCCGGCCGAGCTGTAGTCGGGATCGTTCTCCGTGTCGGTGGCGTACCCACCCATCGCACCCTGAGCCCCGGCCAGTACGTAGGCGGGGTTCGGATGAAGCTTCTCGGCGCGGTCTGCGGCGACCAGAATCAGCGCTACGGCTCCGTCGTTCTCACGCGAGCAGTCGTAGAGACGGTACGGCTCGACGATCATCCGGGACGCTTCGTAGGCCGGCTCGTCGAGCGGGCGGCCGAACGCCGCGGCATCCGGATTCTGCTGCGCGTGGAAGTAGTCGGCGAGAACCAACGCCCTCACAGCAGATTCGGGAACACCGTCGTGGTCGAGCATCCGCCGAGTTCGCAGCGCACAGGCCTGGGCCGGTGATCCCACCCCGTGCGGGAGCATGTGACCGTCGAAATGATGCCTTGCGTATCCGAGCCTTCCGGAATCATGTTGTGCCATAGCACGATAAACGACAACACACTGTGCCTGACCCGCTGCGATGGCGACCGCCGCGTTGGTGATCGCCGCGGCGGCGCCACCGCCGCCACCACCCCAGATCATGTTGGACCATCGGATCCGATGGGACATCAGCGAGGCACCCACGACGGTCCCGTCGTTCTCGCCGCCGCCGTACGAGACGAATCCGTCGATATCGCGTGGGGAAACACCGGCATCGGCAGCTGCTTCGACGATGGCCCGCAGTGTCATCCGAAGCTCACCGTCGGGCGATTCCCCTCGCTTGTAGTGGAATTCGCTGACGCCCACTACTGCCGCCGCACCACGGAGAAATGTATCGGTCATCGCTGTGCTTCCTTCCCCGGCTCGGACGATGCGCTCACGCGGCGCCAGCGGAGCAGCGGCCAGGGCGCGTCGGACGGCTGCGCGATGACGCCCGTGACGTGGTCGCCGATGGCGATTCCGGTGTCGCCGCTCTCCGCCAGCAGACCGAGAACGCGTCGCCCTCCGGCATGGGGCAGTTCGACGAGGGCGGTGATGTACGGCAGGTCGCCGGCCAGTTCGGGGACGAACGGATGCCAGGTCCGCGACCACGAGAAGACCCGCCCATGCGGTTCCACCGCGACCCAGTCCGGGTCGAACGTACTGCACCGCCCGCACATCCAGCGCGGGCCCCAGATCCAGAGGTCACACGCGGCGCATCGCTGCAATCGCAGCTCCCCTGCCCGCAGCCCCTCCCAGTAGGGCAGGTCGAGGCCGTCCGCGTACGGACCGACCAGCTCCGTGGCCGGGAACTCGCGGGTCACGCTGCCACTCGGGGTCATCGAAATCGCTCCGCTCTCGTGAAATGGCACGTCTGCTTCTGCCGCTGGGGCAGGTCACGTCCGGTCAGTGCTTGGTCAGGTATCCCGCATCGATCGGCAGGTCGATCCCGGTGACATACTTCGCGGCATCGGACACGAGCCACAGCACCGCATCCGAGATGTCCTGGGGTTCGAGCATCATGACGTCGAGCAGGTTCGTTCGGTCGTTGTGCTTCCACTTGCGCACCACGTGCGGCAGCACCTTCGACAGGCCGGTCGCCATGGGCGAGTCGACTCCGGTCGGGTTGACCGTGTTGACCCGGATGTTGTGGTCGGCGAGCTCGAACGCGAGGGTGTCCTTCAGGCCCTGAAGACCGTGCTTCGCGGCACCGTAGTGACCCCACGACGGTGAAGCACCCAATCCGTCCACCGACGAGGTGATCACGATCGATCCACCCCGACCACCCTCGATCATCACGGGCACGACGGCCTTGCAGGCCTTCCACGCGCCGGTGAGGTTGACGTCGAGCATCGTCTGCCACGCGTCGTCGTCGATCTCGATCGTCGACTCGGCATGATCGTGAATACCCGCGTTGGCCAGCAGAATGTCGATCCGGCCGAACTGCGACACGGCCAACTCCGCAACCGCCTTCATATCCGCACTGCTCCGGACATCGGCCTGCATGCCGGCGATCTCGCCCCCGGCTTCCTTGACCAACCGGATCGTCTCCTCGAGATCCTCCGGGGTCGCGAGTGCGTACTGCACCTCCTCGATCGGTGCGGCGACGTCGCACACGACGATCTTCGCGCCCGCGGCTGCAAGGGTGAGCGCGTGGGAACGTCCCTGGCCTCGTGCCCCACCGGTGATCACAGCTACTTTTCCGTCGAGTGACGTCATCGATTCTCCTGGTGTCGAAACATGGGTTCGGTGTGGGAACTTCCGGACCGGCTAGCGGGTGCTCTTCGCGCGCTCGTAGTCCTGCGTCGCCTGGCTGATGCCGGTCGCGAAACGCTCGCTGAAGCCATCTTTGCGCGCCTGCGTCCAGTGGTACGAGTTCAGGAGCGGCTCGCACGTTCCCCTGAAGTGCGGCATGACATCTCGCATGAGGATGCGGTACATGCGCGAGGTCGCCTCGGTTTCCGCCCAATCGTGCGCCGTCGCAAGGAAGGTGCCGAAACCACCTGTGCGGTCGATGATCTTGCGGATGTAGGCGATGGCGTCGTTCGCGTCGCCGATGCAGCCGTAGCCTGACTCGTTGACGCGCCGGACGAGTTCCTCGTGTGCGACCTCCTCGCCGGGTTCGATCATCTTCATCGGGGTGACGACGTGGCGGTAGTCCATGAAGTCGCGCAACCCGTATCGGGTGTCCTCTACTGCCTGTTCGAAGGTATCGGCGATATGGATGTTGCCGACGACCGCCCAATCCTTCCGATTCACCGTCTGCCCGTGCTCGTTCGCCTCACGGGTGGTGATATCCCAAGTCTGCGCGAGCAATTCGACCGATTTCGCACCGGTTCCACCGATGGACAGCAGACCGAGCCCGTACTTTCCGGCGAGCTTCGGGCCCGACGGCGACATCGCCGCTGCGACGGTGATCGGGACGCCGGGATACGAGTAGGGGCCCAGCTGGACCCGGGCATCCTCGAGCGAGAACCATTCCGTCTTCCTGTCGATCGGACCGGGCGTGGTGAGCAGTTCGAGGATGGCGTCGAGGGCTTCTTCCATCCGCGGCCGCAGGAGGTTGTAGTCCATACCCATCATCTGCGAGTCCGCCACCAGCGCGCCGGGCCCGACCCCGATGCGGATTCGGCCACGAGTCATGTGGTCCAAAAAGGTGATTCGATCGGCAACCATCAGCGGATGGTGGTAGGGAAGGGAGATGACGCCGCTGCACAGCTCGATGCGCGACGTTCGCTGCGCGGCCGCCGCGATCATCAGTTCCGGGGACGGTCCGACCTCGTATCCGCCGCTGTGATGCTCCCCGAACCACACCTGGTCGTATCCGAGTCGATCAAGCTCCTCGACGTGGCAGAGGTCCTGTTCGATCGCCATCGTAGGGTTACGCCGAGGGTTGTGATACGGCGGAAGGAACACTCCACACTTCAGTGGCGCAGCCTTCGCATTTGTCGAATTCATGTCAGGTCTCCTGTCGATAGTTGCGTGATGCGCCGCAGATGGTGACGATGGCCCGGGCCGTCCGTTCACCGCGGTTGTGCCATCGATGTTTGTTGCCGTTGACGACCACCGTGTCGCCGGCATTCAATTCGACCTCCACGCCGTCGTCGAGCTCGAGGACGAGCGAACCTTCCAGAAGCACATGGACGTCAACGGAATCGGTGCGGTGAAAACCCGGTGCGTCGTCGTCCATGACGACGATTCCGTTGTCGTTGTCGCCGATGCGCCCGGGTTCGAGGACCCAGCCGATCACCCACACTCCACCGGGATCCGGAAACCCGACGGTGTCCGGTATCGCACCGGGATCAGGAACCTCGGGAATGCCTTCGGTGCGCCAGATCGGGTCGATGCCGGCGGCGTGGATCCTGTCGATCTTCTCGTCGGCCACGAGCACCGCCGCACCGTTCCGCTCCATTGCGATCACACGTCGAAAACTCATCTCCGACCTCCGGGAGACAACTCTGTAGCGGCGCAGATTCTCGAAAAGCAGCTGCGCCGAAGGGAACTCGGGTCGATATCGGGTCCGTGCCGCCAACGCGGGCACATGAACTGTCCTACAACGGGTTTCAACCCGGTCGAACACACAAGAAGCACCACCGCACATCTCGTGCGCTACGCGACCCGCACACATCGGAGTGCTTCAGATCACATCACTCAATCTAAATGCTATCGGTTAATCGGTCAAGCGGAGCGAGCGGTTCGGCAGAATCCAGGAAATCGCGGACCCGAGACATCTACACTGTTGACCAGCGGGAAATCGCTGATCTACTTTCTTCCCAGGGGAATCGCTCTTCTTCCCAAGGCAATTCCCCTTTCATGGCAGCTCCCGCACTTGTCACCGCGCGTCCTCGGCCGACTCCCCGGAAGCCACCTCACCGAGGCGATCTCCCGGACCACTCCCCTCGCGAAGGATCACCGATGATCACGACACAGACCGATATTCCCGCTCACCTGATCACCGACTTCGATGTCTACGATCCGTCCCTGGCCGTGCCTACCGACGTCTTTCAGGAACGCGTCGCCGCATTACGCAGGCAGGGTCCGATCCTCTATTCCCCACACCACGGCGGGCACTGGGTCGTCACGAGGTACAAGGAAGCCCTCCAGATCCTCCAGGATGCAGAGACGTTCTCGAGCTTCCCGAACAATCTACTCAATGCCGCACAGGGCAAATTCCTACCGCTCGAACTCGACCCGCCCGAACACAGCTACTACCGGCAGGCCTTGCAGCCACTGTTCAGCCCCAAACGTATGAAGGCGCTCGAACCCGAGATCCGAAGAATCATCAGCGAGCTGATCGACCGGTTCGCGCACAAGGGCGAATGCGAGTTCATCGCCGAGTTCGCACACGAATTGCCGACTCGAATCTTCCTTGCTCTCATGGGGTGGCCATTGGGCGACGCACCGCAGTTCACGGAGTGGACGGACATCACGCTGCAAGGCATCCCCGGTGCGACCGAAGAGGAATCCGCCGCGGCCCGCGCGAAGGCCGCCGCCGAAATCTACGAGTACTTCGGGCGGGTCGTTGCGCAGGTCCGATCCGGCGAAGACCGTTCCGAAACCCTCACGGCGCAGATCATCAACACCCCTCTCGACATCCAAGACACACCCCGGCCACTCTCCGACGAGGAGCTGTGCCGAATGTTCTTCCTGCTTCTGGTCGCGGGGCTGCATACCGTCCAAGGCGCTCTCGCGTGGGGACTGATCCACCTGTCGCGCAATCCCGAGCAGCGCGAGGCGATCGTCGACGACCCGACGCTGATCCCGTCGGCGGTGGAGGAGATTCTGCGCATCGAGACCGCGACGAGCGCCGGCCGGCGCGCAACCCGCGACGTTCGGATCGGCGGTGTCTCCGTCAAGGCCGGCGATCAACTACTGGTGGTGATGACCGCCGCCAATCGTGACGACGACGAGTTCGACAGCCCGGACGAGCTTCGCATCGAGAGACATCCCAATCGTCACATCGGATTCGGTGCCGGTCCTCATCGCTGCCTCGGCTCCCACCTCGCGCGGCTCGAGCTGACGCTGGCCCTCGAAGAGATCCACTCGAGGATTCCCGACTACGCCCTCGTCCCGGGTGATCCCGCCGTCTTCCATTCGTCACAGGTCCGGGGCTGCGCGAAGCTTCCGATCACGTTCACGCCGTCGACGCGCTGAGATCCGCCGGGCCGCCGACGGGTCCGCAACGACGAAGGTCCCCGGAGGAAAACTCCGGGGACCTTCGGGCTTGCGTCACACTGTGGAGGGAACCGGCGACAGCGCCGGATCGTCGGCGGGGGGCTGCAGCACCCTGTCACGCACGAGCGCGTCGATCTCGGGCGTGCTCAGGCCGAGCACGGTCTCGCAGATCTCCCGCGTCTGCTGTCCGGGCGCCGGCGCCTGCCGCAGCGGCCAGGCCGGCAACGCCGAGAAGTGCGCCACCTGCTTCGCCGTCGGCAGCGAGGCCGGCAACAACTCGTGGGTGAGTTCGGTGTACGCACCGCGGGCGACGAGCTGCGGATTCGTCAGCAACTCCGGCAACCGGACCATCGCCCCAGCGGGGATGCCGACTGCCTGCAACGCCTCCATCGCCTCGGTCGGCGTGCGCAGCGCCATCCACTGCGCGAGAACCTCGTCGACCTCGGCCCGATTCTCGATCCTGCGCTCGGCGGTCGCGAAACGCGGGTCGTCGGCCAGCTCGGACCGTCCGAGGACCTCGCACAGCCGGACCCAGTCCTCGTCACCGCGGACGGTGACGGCACACCACTCGTCGTCACCCGCGCACGAGTACACCCCGGACGGCGCCGAGTACGGATCCGAATTGCCCGGTGCGTGAATCGATCCCGGCTCGAGGTACTCCGCGACGAGTTGATTGGCCAGCTGCACGATCGCGACATCGGCCTGCGCGACCTCGATCGCGGCGCCGCGCCCGGTACGAAGCCGGTTGATCAGCGCGGCGAGGATCGTGGTCGCGGCGACCTGTCCGGCGATGTGATCGGGGTAGACGGTGGAGCCGTCGCACAGCCCGTCGGAGGCGTCCGAGTACCGCCAGAGCGCCGAGACACCGCAGGCCGCCCGCACCAGCGGCCCGTAGCCGAGGCGCTTGTTCCACGGTCCGACGCTGCCGAACGCGCTGCTCTCGGAGACGATGATGCGCGGGTTGATCGCGGCGAGCTCGTCGTACGACAGGCCCATCGCGGCGAGGGTGCCGGGCTTGAAGTTGGCGAGCACGAGGTCCGCCTCGGCGGCGAGCTTCTTGAAGATGCGGATGCCTTCGGGGCTGCGCAGGTTCAGCCCGAGGCTGCGCCGGTTGCGGTGGCCCCACGCCACGGACGCGGCCAGAGCGGCGCCGCGCTTGGACTGGCGCAGGCCGTCCGGGAAGTTCGAGTTCTCGATCTTGATGACATCGGCGCCGTTGTCCGCGAACTGACGCCCGAGTTCCGCGCCGAACACGACGACACCCATGTCGAGAACCCGCAGGCCCTCGAACGGGCGTGTGCCCGGTTCGCGGCGCGGCGCGGGGATCGGGTCACGCGCATCGTCGGTGGCCCCGAAGACCTTTTCGTTGTGTTCACCGGGTTCCGGTGCGCGAGTGCGGATTCCGGCCCGCTCGTCGTTGATCTTCGCGTAACCGGACGGAACCCGTGCGGTCAGGCCGGGCGCGATCTCGGTGTCGACGAAGGTGCCGGACGCGTCGAAGTGCTCGGTCGTCAGCACCTCGGCGACGGTGTTGAGCCCACCGATCGGGATACCGCGGGCAGCGCCTTCGGCGACGAGTTGGTCGCGGGTGTAGGTGCTGAACAGCTGCTCGATGAGGGGGTTGAGGCGATCGGACGCGGCGAACCGGGCGGGGATCGTGTCGTACTTCGGATCCGCGAATTCCTCGGGCTCACCGAGCCATTCGAACATCGCCCGCCACTGGCGCTTGGCGAGCAGGCAGATGCGCACCTGACCGTCGCCACACCGGTAGACCGGATAGAAGTTGGCGGCGTCGGGCCGGCCCCGCGGGAAGTCCTCGGAGCGGCCGGCGGCAGCGGACCCCTGCACACCGAAGCCGGGATCGAAGCCGTGCGTGACGACCTCGAACGCCGAGACGTCGACGGTCTGCCCCCGTCCGGTGTGCAGGCGGTCGAAGTAGGCGAGCAGAGCCGACCACGCCGTGTGCACGGCCACCGACTCGTCGATCAGGCCGTTGGGTGGCAGCAGCGGCTCCTCCCCCGGTTCACCGGACCGCGACAGCACGCCGCTGAGCGCGTAGAGAACCTGCTCGGTCGCCGCCCAGTCGCGGTACGGACCGTCCTGCCCGAAACCGGTGATCGACACGGCCACGAGCGCGGGATTGATCCGGCACAGATCCTCGGCGCCGATGCCCCGCGCCGCCAGGAAGCCCGGCGCGAACGAGTCGAGGAGAATGTCCGATCGCCGTGCCAATGCGCGCAGCCGGTCCCGGTCCTGTTCGTCGTCGAGGTCGAGGACGACACCGAGCTTGTTCGCGTTGCGCAGCGCGAACGGAACACTCACTCCGTTCCGGACCGGCTGCGCCGATCGCCCGGCCGATCCGCCGGGAAGTTCGACCCGGACGACCTCGGCCCCGAGGTCGGCGAGAAACCTGCCTGCGGCGTCGCCGAATCCGTCCGTCAGTTCCAGTACCCGGACACCCTGCAGTGGAAGTGCCATCATGTGCTCCAAAGTGTGTGCTTGCCGCGAGATCCCGCGCGCATCAGCGAGTTCCGAAGTACACCGACTTCGCGTTGAAGTACGGCGCCAGTCCCTCGGGTCCGAGCTCGCGGCCCAGCCCCGACGACTTGACGCCGCCGAACGGCGCCGCGAGATCCAGGGCGTAGTAGTTGACTCCGACGGTGCCGCTGTGGATGCGTGCGGCCAGGTCGAGGCCGTGCTGTTCGTCGGTGGTCCAGACCGTGCCGCCGAGGCCGTATTCCGAGTCGTTGGCGATCGACACCGCTTCGTCCTCGTCGCCGTACGGGGTGATGGTCAGGACCGGGCCGAAGATCTCCTCCTGCGCGATGCGCGCGGAGTTGTCGACATCGGTGAACACGGTCGGCTCGACGAACCAGCCCACGGACTGCGACGCGGGGCGCCCGCCACCGGTGGTGATGCGGTAGCCGTCGGCGCGGCCGGCCTCGATGTAGCCGAGCACGCGCTCGCGCTGCGCCGCCGACACCAGCGGCCCGATGTTCGTCGCCTTGTCGAGCGGATCGCCGACGGTCAGCGCCCGCACCGTCTCGGTGACCGCCTCGACCACCTCGGCGTACCGCGAGCGCGGCGCGAGGATCCGGGTGCTCGCGTGGCAGGTCTGGCCGTTGTTCACCAGCGACACCTCGAGCAGGTTCTGCGCGAGCACGTCGAGGTCGGCCTGCTCGGTGACGATCGCCGCGGACTTGCCGCCCAGTTCGAGGGTGACCGGGCGCAGCAGCCGGCCGCAGACTTCGCCGATCGCGCGGCCCGCGGCCGTGGACCCGGTGAACGCCACCTTGTCGACGCCGGGGTGCGAGACCAGGTAGGCACCGGCTTCCCGGCCGGCGGGGACGACGTTGAGCACGCCCTCGGGCAGCCCGGCCTCCACGGCGGCGTCGGCGAAGGCGAACGCGTCGAGCGCGGTCTCGGGTGCCGGCTTGAGGACCACCGTGCAGCCCGCGGCGAGCGCCGGCGCGAGCTTCATCGCCGCCAGCGGCTGCGGATAGTTCCACGGGGTGATAGCCGCGACCACACCCACCGGCTCGCGGCGCACGACAGTGCGACCACCGAAGGCGCTCGGGCGCACATCCTCGCTGTCGGCATCGCGGATCAGCCCCGCGTAGTACGAGATCATCGCGGCGGGACCGAAACCGTTGACAGCACCCGACAGAGCGATCGGCATGCCGTTCTCCCGGCTCACCAGCTGGGACGTGTCCCGGCCACGAGATTTGAGGGCGGCGGCGAACCGGTCGAGCAGGTCGGCGCGCTCACTGTTGGTGAGCGTGCTCCACGGGCCGGTCAGCGCCGCGCGGGCCGACGCAACGGCCGCATCGATATCGGGCTCGGATGCGAGAGCCGAAGTGCCGAGCACCTTCTCGGTCGCCGCCTCGATGACGTCGGTGGTGGCACCGGACTTCGGCGCCACCCACCGGCCGCCGATGAACAGTTCGTTCCTGTTCAGGTCGTTCATGTCGTGCCTTTCGCAGGGGTGACGGTCAGAGCGTGTCTTCGTGGCCGAACAGCACCGAACTCACGAGCGGCGCCATCGGGCCGCCGATGAACAGCGACGTCTTCGCATTCGCCACCGGGTTGGTCGAAGTGCCGCGGATCTGGCGGACCGCTTCGACCGCGAGGTTCAGGCCGTTGACGAACGAGTCGGCGAGGTTGCCGCCGCTGGTGTTGATCGGGAGTTTGCCGCCCGGTGCGGTGAGGTTCTCGATCGTCATGAACGTGCCGGCCGCTTCGCCCGGCGGGCACAGGCCGTGATCGATCAGCGCCGCCACGGCGGGGCCGCTGAAGTTCTCGTACACCTGCACGACGTCGACGTCGTCGGGACCCAATCCGGCTCCCGCCCAGAGCCGTTGCGCGACACCGGGTTTTCCGTTGTTGGCGGGCCCGAATCCGGCGGACATGTACTGCTCGCCCAGGTCGTTGTCGATCAGCTCGGAGAAGCCGCCGGGGGCGCCCTGAGCGCCGGCGAGCAGGTAGGCCGGATCGGGGCGCAGGGTCTTGGCGCGTTCGGCGGAGACGAGCACCAGCGCGACCGCGCCGTCGCTTTCCCGCGAGCAGTCGAACAGGTGGAACGGTTCGGCGATCAGCCGGGACTTCTCGTAGGTGTCCTCGTCGAGGGGCCGGCCGTAACCCTGCGCGGTCGGGTTGTTCTGCGCGTGCTGGTACGCGGCAAGGACGAGCGCGCGCATCGCGCTGCGCGGCACGCCGCCGTGTTCGAGCATCCGCTGGGTGCGCATGGCGCAGATCTGCGCGGGCGAGCCGATGCCGTGGGCCAGGAAGTGACTTCCGTAGTGGTATTTCGCATACCCGAGACGGCCCGTATCCTCCTGCGACATGGCGCGATATACCACGACGCACTCGGCCTGGCCGGTGGCGATCGCGGCGGCCGCGTTCGTGATCGCGGCGGCGACACTGCCACCGCCACCGCCCCACATCATGTTCGACCAGCGCAGTTCGTCGATCAGCAGTGCGCCGCCGATGATCGCACCGTCGTTCGGACCGCCCGCGTAGGAGACGAAACCGTCGATCTCGCGGGGGTTGACGCCCGCGTCGGCGCACGCTTCGAGAATGACCTCGAGGGTCATCCGCTTCTCGCTGTGCGGTGCCTCGCCGCGGCGGTAGTGCTGTTCGGCGACGCCGACGACCGCAGCGGCCCCGCGCATGTTGCCCGCGCTCATCGCTGTTCTCCTTCTTCGGTCGTGCCGGTGCGACGCCAGCGCAGCAGCGGCCAGGTCGCACCCTCGGTGTGCTCGAACACCCCGACGACGCGGTCGCCGATCTCGGGGTTCGTGTCGATGTCGTCGGTGAGGATGCCCAGTACCCGGCGGCCGCCGGCGTGGGGCAGTTCGACGAGCACCGTCACGTAGGGAAGCTTGTCGGCGTATTCGTCCATGTAGGGGTACCAGCTGCGATTCCAGCTGTAGACGGTACCGACGGGTTCCACTGTCTCCCAGCCGATGTCGAAGCTGTGGCAGGTGCCGCAGATGGCCTGCGGGCCCCAGATCCAGGTGCTGCACCCGGTGCAGCGCTGCAGCCGCAGTTCACCTTCGAGGAGGCCTTCCCAGTAGGGCTTGTCGAGCCCGTCGGGAGCGGGCCCCCAGGGTTCGGTCGTCGTCATGCGTTCGCGTCCGTTCCTGTCGGAAAGTTCTCGAGTTTCGCGGCCAGCCACCGTCCGTCGCGGAGTTCCCAGATGGAGCGCAGCCCGATCGAGCGGTCGCCCATGTCGTAGACGGTCTCGCCCACCATGAGGTCGCCCTCGGCACGCACGTCCTTGATCTCGAAACCCTGGGCGGCCGCGCGCGGGGCGTCGACGCCGTCGAAGACCTGCGGAATGTTCTCCTGCACCATGTCGGCCAGGGCGGCCTTCATGTTTCCGGCGACGACGTAGCCCACGTGCTGTTCGTACAGGGCGCGGAAGTCTTCGACAGACATTGTGAACTCCTCGCTTTCGTGACACGAGACCGTCGTGTCAGTGGCATTAACCTTATGTCTTTAGATAAAGGCCGTCAACGTCGGGCGAACCGGAACTGCCCGTCCTCCGAGACGACGACCTGCCTGCCTGCGACATCGTCCTCGACGAGGCGCGCGAGATCGTCGGCGTCCGTGGTCGCGGCGAGCGTCCGCTCACCACCGGCGATGCGGGCTGCGAGGAAACCGCGCTCCGGGGCGCCGTCGCGGCCGTACACCACGGTCCACGACTCCGCCGACGCCGTGCCCGCACAGGACAGCAGCGCCTTCGTCGTGGGGAGCGCGTCGACCTCGGCCTGCACGTCCAGACGCCGGAAGCCGCCGGCCGGTGGTTCGGACCGGTACACGCCCATCGCGTGCTTGGTCAGGTACCCGCTGTTGGCGGTGACCAGGCCGTACGAGCCGGGAGACTCGCGCAGCCGCGCCGCCATCGTCGCGATCGAGTGGCTGACGTAGTTGTTCCACGGTCCGCCGCCGAACGTCAGGCCACCGGTCACGGTGAGGGGCCGACCCGGGTCGTCCAGGGCGAGACCGAGTTCGTTCGCCGCGACCTGCACCGCCGAGGGGAAGCACGAGTACACGTCCACGTGCGCGACGTCGTCGAGCCCGATCCCCGCGAGCTCGAGGGCCCGCGCGCCCGCGATGCGGATCGCCGGGGACCGGTCGAGCGCACCGCGTTCGGCGATCGCGTAGGTGTCGTGCGATTCGGTGCCGGACTGCGGAAAGACCCAGCGCTCCTGCGAAATTCCGAGCCGGGTGGCGGTCTCCACCGAGCACAGCAGCAGCACCGCGCTCTGATCGACCATGTTGTTCGAGTTCAGCAGCTTCGTGTAGGGCGTGGAGATCATCCGGTTGTCGGGCGACGGGGTCGCGATCTCCGCGGCGGTGTACTCGCGCTGCACCCAGGCGTTCGGGTTCGTCGCCGCGATCTTGCTGAACCGCGACCACAACCCGCCGATGAAGTCCTGGTGCTCCGCGACCGAGCGCCCCGCCGACACGCGCAGCGCCTGCTCGAACAGCGGATAGACGTACGACGGCCGGTCCAGACCGATCCGACGTTCGCTCTCGTCGGCCATCGGCACGTCGGTGACCATGATCTCGGCGGCCGGCACCGACTCGTCCTGCACCGTCCATTCCGGGCGCTGCTTCTGCGCGCGCAACTTCGTTCGGGTGCGCCAGGATTCGGCACCACCGATGAGCACGACGTCGGCTCGCCCCGCGGCGATGTCCTCGGCGGCACCGTTGACGAGCACCTGCGGTGTGCTGCCGCCGTTGCCCGAGTAGCCGGTGTGCCGGACGGTCGCGCCGATGCGCTCCCCGACGAGCGCACCCGGATCGCGGTAGCGCCAGGACAGCAGCCCGACCACTCGGACCGAATCGACGAGTTCGAGCAGTCGCGCCGAACCGGCATCGTCGGCCGCCGCGCGGGCGGCACGCACCATCAGGTCGACGGGTTCGATGCCACCGTCGCGCTCGTTGACCTGGCCGACGCCGACCAGGACGGGGGTTCTCGGATCCAGACTCACGACTGCACTGCCTCCAGAATGCGCTTACGATTCTCCGGCTTCGGCCACCCACCGAGGATGAGGGTGGTGAGACACGTCGGCTTCCACTTGGTTTCGATCTCTTCGACGATCTTGTCCGCGGGACCGACGAGCGCGACGTCCTCGACCATCTCGGTGGGCACGGCCTGCGCGGCGAGATCGGCCCGCCCGCTCAGGTACAGCTCCTGGATCTCGGCACAGACCTCGCCCCAGCCCATGCGCGCGAACACGTCGTTGTGGAAGTTCGCACCCTTGGCGCCCATGCCGCCCGCATACAGGGCGACCGTCGGCTTGAGCCGGGCCGCGGCCTTCTCCACGTCGTCGTTCTCTACGAGCCAGCACACGTTCGCGACCTCGAAGTCGTCGGCCGTGCGGCGCGCGCCTTCCCGGGCGAACCCCTCGGCGAGTGCCTTGCGGTAGAACTCGTCGCTCTTGGGCGAGAACCACAGCGGTGTCCAGCCGTCGGCGATCTCGGCGGCCAGCGCCACGTTCTTCGGCCCCTCGGCGCCCATGTAGACGGGTATGTCGTTGCGCAGCGGGTGCACGATCGACTTGAGCGGCTTCCCCAGTCCCGTTCCGCCTTGCAGCGGAAGCTGATAGTGCCGTCCCGAGTAGGTCACCGGTTCGTCCCGCGCCCACACCTGGCGCATGATCTCGATGTATTCGCGGGTGCGTTCGAGGGGCCGCGGGTACGGCTGCCCGTACCAGCCTTCGACGACCTGCGGTCCCGAG
Source organism: Rhodococcus sp. O3 (assembly GCF_048897285.1). Lineage (NCBI taxonomy): Bacteria > Bacillati > Actinomycetota > Actinomycetes > Mycobacteriales > Nocardiaceae > Rhodococcus > Rhodococcus sp. O3. The sequence goes on along the minus strand of NZ_JBMBTE010000017.1, from coordinate 29,844 downwards.
GCGCCGATACCGATGATCACGCGGCCGCCGCTGAGGTGGTCGAGGGTCTGCGCAGCCATCGCCAGCGCCGTCGGTGTGCGGGCGGACATCTGGCACACCGAGGTGCCCAACTTGATCGTCGATGTCTGCGCGCCCCACCACGCCAGCGGCGTCAGCGCGTCGGACCCGTACGTTTCGGCGGTCCAGAAACTGTCGACCCCGAGCGCCTCGGCCTCGGCGAGCATCCGCTCGACGTGCCGCGGCGGGCCCGACCCCCAATAACCTGCGGCGATTCCTACTCTCATGCTGCCTCGCTACTTCTGCTACGTGTGTTCTGGTCGAGCCGGCGTCGGCCGATGGTCAGTGATTCCGGAACTCGGGAGGACGCTTCTCGAGGAAGGAGACGACGGCTTCCCTGTGGTCCCGGGTCAGCGAGCTGAGGATCTGGGTGCGGTTCTCGAGGTCGATCGCGGCACGCATGCTGGGCACCTCGAGGTTCGACCACATGACTTCCTTGGTCATCCACACGCCGAACGGGCTGTTCTGCGCGATGGCCTCGGCGGTGTCCAACGCGACGTCGAGCAGTGCGTCGGCAGGTTCGACGGACGAGACGAGGCCGATGCGTTCGGCCTCGCCGGCGTCGATCGAACGGCCGGTGAGCATGATCTGCGCGGCCCGGGAGAACCCGATCATGCGGGGCAGAAGCCAGCTCATGCCGATATCGCAATTGGACAGGCCGCGGCGGATGAACGCGGCGTGGAACACCGCGGATTCCGACGCGATACGAATGTCGGCCATCAGTGCGAGCGACATGCCGCCGCCCGCCGCAGCCCCGTTGACCGCGGCGATGACCGGCGGCCGCGCGCTGCGGAAGTCGTCGACGAGACCCGCGATGTGCTTCTGCACCCGCAATCCGAGTTGCGCACGCCCCTCACCCTCCGTGGTGCCCGACGGCGTTCCGTATCCGCGCAGGTCCAGCCCGGCGCAGAAGGCTCGGCCTTCGCCGGTGAGGACGATCGCGCGGGTGGTCGAATCGTCGCGAACCTCGGCGAGCACCTCGTGCAACGCGTCGATGAGGTCGACGTTCATGGCATTCAGCTCGTCGGGGCGATTGAGCCGGATCACGAGCACACCCGGCCGCGGTCGCTCGGTCAGGATCGGTTTCACATCGGACATATGACTCTCCAAGGGACTGAGTGCTCGACACACGCAGACTAATGGCTTTAGATTAAAAGCTCAAGGAAACCGCGTACGGACGACCGAAGGAATCCCATGACGAACCTCGACGGCAAGGTGGCCGTGGTAACCGGAGCTGCGAGCGGAATCGGTGCGGCGACTGCGCACACGTTCGCCCAGCGTGGGGCCCGCGTGGTCGTCGCAGACATCGACGACGCACGCGGCGAGGCCGTCGCCTCCGCACTCGGCGACCGCGGCGTCTACCTGCACACCGATGTGCGCAACGAAGCCGAGGTGGAAGCCGCCGTCGCGCTCGCAGTCGACCGGTTCGGCCGGCTCGACTGCATGGTCAACAACGCGGGCCGCGTGGGCGCGTGGACGTTCCTCGAGGACACCACGCTCGAGGAGTGGGAGAACGGATTCGCGGTGCTGGCACGCAGCGTGTTCCTCGGGACCAAACACGCCGCGCGGGTCATGCGCGAGCAGGGATCCGGCAGCATCATCAACGTCTCGAGCGTCGCGGGCGTCCGCACCGGGTTCGGTCCGCACCCCTACAGCGCAGCGAAAGCCGCTGTACTGCAACTGACCCGAACCGCAGCAGTAGAGCTGGCCGAGTTCCGGATCCGCGTCAATGCTCTGGTCCCCGGCGGCGTCGCCACCCGCATCGTCGGCCACGGCGCCGGACTCGAGGACGACGCGCTCGATCGCAGTGTCGAGGCCGTGCGGCGCAGCCTGACGAACTTCCAGCCCATCCCCCGCGCGGGCGAACCCGAGGACCTCGCCCACGCCGCGGCGTTCCTCGCCTCCGACGACGCCGAGTTCGTGACGGGCCAGACCCTCGGGGTCGACGGCGGCCTGACCCTCGGCAAGAAGTGGCCGTCCAACTATCGAGAGGAAGCCCTCGCGGCGTCGTCGCGCGCCGCGACGGTCGGGGGATGACCGGATGACCGCGCGCCGGGTCCACACCTTCTGCCGCATCTGTGAACCGGGGTGCGGTCTCGTCGCCGAGGTCGAGGACGATCGGGTCGTCCGGTTGCAACCGGACCAGGACCATCCCGTCCACAAGGGCTTCTCGTGCCACAAGGGTGTGCACTATCTCCGGGTGCACGACGATCCGAACCGCCTCGACCGGCCACTCAGACGCACGAATCCACGCAGGACCGAGGCCGGCGACTTCGTACCGGTCGACTGGGACGATGCCGTCGGCGAGATCGCCGCCCGCCTCGGCGACATCCGTCGGCGGCACGGACGCAACGCACTGGCGATCTACCAGGGCAACCCGTCGGCGTTCAACGGCACCTACTACGCCAACGCCGCGGCGCTCGCACGCGGATTCGACACCCGGATGCGCTTCAGCGCCGGCACCCAGGACACCTCCGCGAAATACGCTGCGAGCGAGGCGATCTACGGGGCATCGATGGCCCACCCGATCCCGGATCTGCTGCACACCGACTACTTCCTCTGCCTGGGCAGCAATCCTCAGGTCTCGCACATGACGCTGATGCACGTCTCGGACCCCATGGGGAAGATCAAGGCGGTGAAACGGCGGGGTGGGACCGTGCTCTTCGTCAACCCGCGGCGGATCGAATCGTCGGGACCGGACACCGGCGACGTGCTGTTGATCAAACCGGACACCGATTTCTACTTCCTCGCGGCGATGCTGCACGAGATCGTATTCCGGATCGGATACGACCGCACCGAGGTGGAGAAGCACGCACGCAACGTCGACGGACTGCTCGAATTCGTGCGGCGCTATCCGGCCGAGCGGGTGGCCGCGGTGACCGGCATCGAAGCCGGCACCATCAGGCAGGTCGCCGACGACTTCTGCGCCGCGCCCACGGCGAGCATCTATATGGCGACCGGCGTGAACCAGGGACGCCAGGGCGCGCTGGCGTACTGGATGCTCAACATGATCAGCCTGTTCTCCGGCAACCTCGGCAGGCGCGGCGGCAACATCTACTCGCGCGGCATGACCGACGTCGTGCAGAACTCGAAGCGCAGGCGCGAGGATCCGTTCTTCTCCAGCAGCCTCGGAGAGACCCGCACCGTCGGCGGGGATCTTCCCGCGGCGCGGCTCGCGGAGTACATCGAGAATCCGGACGATCCCATTCGGGCGTTGATCGTGATCTCCGGCAACCCGCTGTTGTCGGTGGGCGGCGAGCAAGAACTCCGCCGGGCTCTGGCGAGTGTCGAGCTGATCGTCACCATCGACCTGTATCGCACGGTCACCGGGGAGATCTCCGATTTCGTTCTGCCTGCCACCGACTGGCTCGAGCACGAGGACGTCAACTTCCTCAACACGATGGGCGTGGCCTTGGAGCCGTACGTGCAGTACACCCCCGCGGTGGTGCCGCCGAAGGGTGAACGTCGCGACGACTGGTGGATCCTGTCGCGGATCCAGCAGGAGATGGGGGTTGCGACCCTGCTCGACGCCCCGGATCCCGATCCTCTCGCCGCGGCCGATGCCGCGATGCGCGATGCCGGTTTGAGCATCGAACTCCTGCAATCGATGCCGTGCCAGACGGCGGTGCTGCCCGAGGCGGTGCCGTCCCACGTGTTCACCATCGCGGTCCAGCACGACGACGGCCTGATCGATTGCTGCCCAACTATTTTCCGGCGCGCCTACCGCACCGCCGAGAACATCCTCGAGGAGCTGCGCGCCGAGAGCGCGGACCAGCTCAAGCTCGCCACCCGCCGCACCCCGTACATGGTGAACAGCTGGCTTCACAACCTTTCGATCTTGAAACAAGGTGTGCACCAGAATAATCCGCTGTGGATGAACCCCACGGATGCGGAACCGCGCGATCTGGCCGAAGGCGATCACGTCACCGTCCGCAACCGGTACGGCTCGATCTACGCCGTGCTGGAATACGACGACGGGCTGCGACCGGGCGTGGTGGCGATGACGCACGGCTGGGGCCAGCACACCGCTCGCAGCCTCGACGTGGCACGGCGTCACCCGGGGGTGAACGTGAACAACCTCTCCCCCACCGGAATCGGTGCGTACGACATCCTCAGCAATCAGTCACACCTCACCGGAATCAACGTCGAGGTCACGCGGAGCGAGAGCAGCACACCCGATAGACAAATCTAATGACTGTAGCTAATGTGGTCGGCGTCACTTCACGATCCGGGCCTCTCGCCCACCATCCCCCAACGCGAGGTTTCGCATGACCGAACGTACAACTGTGCCTGCAGACTCCCCTGCAGGCACCTCTCCTGGACACTCCCGCGCGGACTCGCGACGCGCGAGCCGCGCCGCATTCGTCGGGACTCTGCTCGAGTACTACGACTTCAGCCTCTACGCCTCAGCAGCGTCCGTGGTCTTCGCCAGCGTGTTCTTCGCCGGCTCGAGCCCCCTCCTGGGAACGCTCCAGGCGGTCGGCACATTCGCCGTCGGATTCCTCGTCCGCCCGTTGGGCGGAGTGATCCTCGGCAGCCTCGGCGACCGCCTCGGTCGCAAGCGCATCCTCGTCTTCACCCTCGTTCTGATGGGTGTCGCCACCCTGCTCGTCGGTCTGCTGCCGAGCTACGCCCAGATCGGCTGGATCGCACCGGCTCTGCTGGTGTTCCTGCGAATCCTGCAGGGCATCGGCGCCAGCGGTGAGTACGGCGGTGCGGCCCTGGTCGCCGTCGAGTTCTCACCCGAGAAGAAGAAGGGCCTGATGGGCTCGTTGCCCGGTATGGGCGCGGCGCTCGGCGGTGTGCTCGGAACGCTCTCGCTGCTCGTGGTGGCATCGCTGATGTCCCAGGAGAACTTCCTCGCGTGGGGTTGGCGCATCCCGTTCCTGTGCAGCGTCGTGATCCTCGCCTACGGCCTGTGGCTTCGCCGCAGCCTGCCCGAGACACCCGCCTTCCGTGAGATCGAGGAGAGCGACACAGTCTCGAAACGTCCGCTCCTCGACGTTATCCGGCAGCAGCCGCGCGCCCTGCTGACCGTGCTCGTGATGACCATCGGCCAGACCGGCATCGGTTACTTCTACATCGTGTTCATGGGCACCTTCGGCAAGAACCAACTCGGCTACGGCGGCACCGAAGTCCTCGTCGGTCTCATCGCCGCGCAGCTCACGAACGCCGCTCTGATCCCGATGTTCGGGTCCCTGTCGGACCGGGTCGGGCGAGCGCCCGTGATCATGTTCGGCTTCCTCTACAGCGCCGCGTTCGCCTGGATCGGCATCTCGCTGCTGTCGGGCGTCGGCACTCCCCCGCTGCTGTACTGGGTGGTCATGGCCGCCGGCAACGGCATCGGCGTCGCCGCCATCTTCGGCCCGATGGGCGCCTACGTCATCGAGCTGTTCCACACCCAGCACGCCTACAGCGGTCTCGGTCTCGGCCGTGAGGCCGGCAATGCGCTGGGTGCGGCGGTCGTCCCGGTCATCGCGGTCGCGCTGGCCTTCGACGACACCACCGTCTGGCTCAGCCTCCTGGTCTGCGTCGTCTCGCTGCTCGGCTTCGCGGCCACCGTCCTGTCCCGCAGCCGACGGTCCTCGGTCCGGTCCCGGGACGAGGTCGAGGTTCCGGTGCCGGCGTAGAACGGTGCCTGCGTAGAACACAGAGTCCGAGACGGGCCCCGGTCGATATGACCGGGGCCCGTCCTCGTTTCGGCGTCGGCTCGCCGGCGTGGGCCGGCCCGCTCCATGACGACACAAAGAAGTGCGACCCATGCCGATCGAATCGGCATGGGTCGCAGTAGGTTCGAGCTTCAGATCGAGTTTCAGACGCCTACCGGGCCGCCCCGCCACACCCCGATCTCCTCGCCGGAGACGTCGGCGGCGTTGTCGCTCACCAGGAACGACACGGTCGAGGCGATCGACTCGGGCGGGATCGACGGCCAGTGCTTCGTCAGTGCTTCCACACCCGCTTCGCCGCCCGACGAGACGATGTCGGTCGCGACGAACCCGGGCATCACACAGTTGACCGTGATGCCACGCCGCGCCACCTCCTGGGCCATCGTCTTGGCCATGCCCACGAGGCCGGCCTTCGCCGCGGAATAGGCGCTCATGCCGGGCGCGGGGCGACGACCACCCGACGGACTGTTGACGAAAACCACTCGGCCCCAGCCCTCTTCGTACATGGCAGGAAGCGCGAAGTGGGTGCAGTAGAACGCCCCGTTGAGATTCACCGAGACGACCTCGTCGAATTCCTCGGGGCTCTGCTTCCGGGCCGCACCGGCCTTGTTCATCCCCGCGTTGTTGACGAGGACGGTCGGGGCACCCAACTGCGCGGTCGCGTCGGCGATGAGCCGTTCGGCGTCGGCAGCCTTGGAGATATCCGCCTGAATCGCCACGGCCCGACCGCCGTCCGCGACGATCTTCGCCACGACGTCCTCGGCGTCGCGCGCACTGCGCGAATAGTTGACCGCAACGGCGAATCCGTCGGCGGCGAGGCGTCGCGAGACGGCAGCACCGATACCCCGTCCTCCGCCGGTGACGACGGCAACTTTCTGTGAATCCACTACTCGCTCACCGTACCTTGTCGTAGTTGTCGGGCACGTCCGCGAAGGAGTCGCGCAACTGCCGCTTGGCAATCTTGCCGCTGGCCATCCGGGGCAGCGGTTCGTCCAGGAACACGACGTAGCGCGGCACCTTGTAGTCGGCCAGCCGGTCGTTGCAGAAGTCCACGACCTCGGATTCCTTCATCTCCGTGGTGGCCCTGACCAGCGCGGCCGGCGTCTCACCGAACTTGGCGTCGGGAACGCTGATCACGGCGACCTCTTCGACACCGGGGATCTGGTTGATGACGGACTCGATCTCGGCGGGTGAGATGTTCAGACCACCGGAGATGATCATGTCCTTGAGACGATCGACGTACGTGAGGTAGCCGTTCTCGTCGAGCTTGCCGAGGTCGCCGGTCTGGAGCCAGCCGTCGACGAGGGCGGCGCGGGTGGCCTCCTCGTTGCGCCAGTACCCCGGCATCATGCCCGGACCGCGCAGCAGGATCTGCCCGGTTTCGTTGGGCGGGAGGTCGTTTCCTTCGGCGTCGACGACCCGGATCTTCGTGAAGATCCCGCCCCAGCCGCACTTGTCGGGATGCTCGGCAGCCTCCTCACGGGGCATCGCCGTCGCCGAACCGCCGATCTCGGTCTGACCGTAGATCTGCCGCAGCGCCACCCCCTGCTCCTGCCACTTGCCGAGCAGGTCGACCGGGACCCGGGCGCCACCGACGTGCGCGGTGATCATGTGACTCAGGTCGGCCTCGGCGAATCCGGGCACCTTCGCGATCTGCTCGAACAGGATGGGCGGCCCGGTGAGGGTGTTGGCCTTGTCCTCGGACAACACCTTCAGCGCCTTCGCCGGATCGAATCCGGGCTGAAGGAACAGGGTTCCGCCCTGCAGGACGACGCGCGAAATGCCCCAGATGATCCCGGCGGCGGTGAAGAGCGGCAGCACCAGCAGCGGCCGCAGGCCGTTGGGCTGGATGGGTTCCATGAGCGACCACTCGTGCATCTCGCCGGCGATCGTGGCGTGGGTGAAGATCACGCCCTTGGGTCGTCCGGTGGTGCCGCTGGTGAACACGATGGCGGTGGGGGTATCGAGATCGACGACCGGCGTGCGGTACCGCTCGTATGCACCCCCACGCAACGGACGAACATCCTTCTCGAACACCGCGATCGAGAACGTGTTGCGCGCCTGTTGCACCTCTTCGAGGCGGGGCAGCAACGCTTCGTCGCAGTAGACGACGGTGGGCTCGCAGTCCTCCACGAGGGTGGTGAGTTCACCTGCCAGCATGCGCTGGTTGAACCCCACGGAGATGGCACCGACCTTCATCGCGCCGAGCGACGCCACGGCCCACTCGAGGCTGTTGACGCCGAGGAAACTCACCCGATCGCCGGGGACCACGCCGCGGGACGCGAGGTCGTGCGCGACCCCGTCCGCCCAGGTGGACAATTCCGCGTAGGTGACGACGTCGCCGTCGAAGTCGATCGCCGCCAGATCCGGCTTCGACCGAGCCCAGTAGGTCAAAGCATCTACCACGGTGCCGCTCATGCAAACCTCCAAGATGAATCGCGTCGATCGCGGGACCCGACCCGGTGAGATGCAGGTCACATCCGCGCGTTAAATCTAATGTTTGTTGTTTATTGGGGCAAGTCTCACCTACCGCCCGGACCGCCTGCCACCGAGAGCATCGACTCGACGTCGACCAGCTTCTGCCGGGCACGGCCGAGGCGTCGCCCCTCGACGCGTTCGTGCCGGTCGATGCGCTTCCAGCCGTCGACTTCGATGGCCGTCGGGCACCGGCTCTCGACCAGTGAGGCCAGCTCGTCACGTGCACGGTTCGGCCGAGGAAGCAGCGCACGCGAGTGATCGGCGACCACAGCCTCGACCGTTTCGGCGGCGCAGTACCGGTTGGTGCCGATGACCCCCGTCGGACCCCGTTTGATCCAGCCGGCGACGTACAGGCCCGGCACCGGACGGTCGCCGGCCGGATCGATCACCCGACCGGCGACGTTGGGTACCGTCCCGCGCTCGTCGTCGAACGGAAGACCCGGAAGCGGGCGGCCACGGTAGCCCACGGCACGCACCACCAGCGAGGCCTCGAGGTCGGCGTCGGTCCCCTCCCGTCCGTACGGCGCGATCCGGATGCCCTCGACGTGGTCGCCGCCGAGAACCTCGACCGGCGCTCCGTCGAATCGCAGCGTGATCCGCCGGCGGCCCCGGCCGGGAACCCGTCGCGCATAGTCCGCGATCGTCCGAAGCTTGACCGAGGCGCCCTCGGGTGCCTCGTACCCCCCGTGCACGGTGACGTCGACCTCCGGCAGCGACCCCAGAGCGAGCAGCTCGGGGGTCGTGAACGCCGCGTGCTCGGGACCGCGGCGACCGAGCACGACCACTTCCTCGATCGCACTGTGCCGCAACGCTTCCAGCGCGTGCTCGGCGATGTCGCCCGGCACGAGGCGTTCGGGGTCGCGTGCCAGGATGCGCGCCACGTCCAGCGCGACGTTGCCGTTGCCGACCACGACGGCCCGGCGTCCCGACAGGTCGAACGTGCGGTCTGCGTGGTCGGGATGCCCGTTGTACCAGGCGACGAATTCCCGTGCGGCCACACTGCCCGGCAGGTCCTCGCCCGGAATTCCGAGCTTCCGGTCGTCGGACGCTCCGCTCGCGTGGATCACCGCGTGGTGATGGGCGAGCAATTCGTCGACGCCGATGTCGCGGCCGATCTCCACCCCGAAGAAGGCGTGGAACCCGGTGCGTCCTGCGGTACGGGCGAACACCCGCTCCACCGCCTTCGTCGTCTGGTGGTCCGGGGCCACCCCGTAGCGGACGAGCCCGCCGGCAACGGGGAGCCGTTCGAACATGGACACCTCGACGTCGACGTCGCGCCGCTTCAGCAGCTCCTCGGCCGCGTAGAAGGCCGAGGGTCCGGACCCCACGATCGCCACCCGCAGCGCACCCGGCCGGTCGGTTGCGGTGGCGGGTTCCGCCGGCACCTCTCGGGGGCCGGACGCGGTCGGGTTGTCCGCGAAGTACGAGGCATTGAGTTCCCGGTAGATCTCGGTCTCGGCGGTGAGGTCACCGTCGGGAACGATCGCGTCCACCGGGCACACGTCGGCACAGGCGCCGCAGTCGATGCAGGCATCGGGGTCGATGTAGAGCATCTCGGTGCGGGCGTACTGCGCTTCGTCGGGGGTCGGGTGGATGCAGTTCACCGGGCACACCGCGACACACGTCGCGTCGTTGCAGCAGGATTGGGTCACTACGTATGTCATGGCCACTCCGGTTGTTCGTTGAATTGCGGACCCGGCTCGGGCGGGAGGAAACGGTCGCCGTAGCGATCGGCGAGTTCGTGCGCGCGGGCCGTGAACCCGTCGACGCCCCCTGGATGGGCGCGGGCGAACGAGACGACCCCGCCCGTGTGTGCGGGAAACCCGATGCCGAGCACCGAACCGCTGTCCGCGTCGGCGGCGGAAGCGACGACACCCTCGGCGAGACACCGCAACGCTTCGACCACCTCGACGAAGAGCAACCGGTCGCGCATGTCGTCGATCGGGATCGGCTTCACCGGACCGAACGACTCGCGAAGACCGGGCCACAACCCGATGCGCGCGCCGTCGGCGTCGTAGTCGTAGAACCCGCGGCCCACCGATCTGCCGCCGCGGTCGTGGTCGTCGATCATGCGTGCCCGGACCCGGTCCGCACGGGTGCCGTGCCATGTGCCGCCCGCGTCCTCGACGGCGATCCGGTTCTCGCGCTGCACGTCCCGGTTGAGCGTCAGCGAGATCTCGTCGAGCAGTTGCAGCGGTGGGACCGGGTATCCGGCGTCGGTCGCCGCGCGTTCGACGACGCCCGGATCGATTCCTTCCCCGACCGCGATCATCGCCTCGTCGAGGTAGCGTTCCATCACCCGGCTGGTGAAAAATCCCCGGCTGTCGCGCACCACGATGGGTGTCTTCCCCAGCTGCCGCGCGTAGGCCAGCGCGCTGGCGAGGGCGCTCTCGGCGGTGCGCGCGCCGACCACGGTTTCCACCAGGGCCATCCGGTCGACCGGGGAGAAGAAGTGCATCCCCACGAAACGCTCCGGGCGCGCCAGCGCCGACCCGATGGTGGTGATCGGCAGGGTCGAGGTCGTAGAGGCGAGCACGACGTCCGGCGCGGTGACCGATTCGACCGCCCGCAGGACCTGCTGTTTGACCGCGACGTTCTCGGCGACCGCTTCGACGACGAGCGCCGCCTGCGCCAGATCCTCGGCGCGTGCGGTGGGCCGGATGCGGTCGAGCAGTGCCTGCGACACGGCTTCGCTCGTCGTGCCCGCACGGAGGGCACGTTCTTCCCGTCGCGTGGCATACGACTTGCCCCTGCGTGCGCCGTCGTGCGTCCGCGCGAACAGGACCACGTCGGCTCCCGCCCTCGCGCACGTGTAGGCAAGGGCGGCCCCGATCATCCCCGCCCCGACGACTCCGATCGTGGTGCCCGCCAGGGTCCCCGGCTCCGCGGTCATGCCGGCACGCTCTCGATGCGGGCGACGTCGACGGCAAATCCGTTGAAGATCGGGGTACCCGTCAACGGCTCGACCACCATGTCGTCGACCAGGGCGTTGACGTTGGCGCCGGGCGCCGCGGCCGAGCGGGTGGTGCGCAGCCCCGCACCGTCGTGTCCCCACCCGTGCGGGAGACTGACCACGCCCTGCCGCATCGAGTCGGTGACGTGCAGTTCCGCGACGATCGATGCGGTCTTCGACGTGACGCGCACCGTATCGCCGTCGGCGAGGTCGCGCGCCGCCGCGTCGACCGGGCTCATGAACAGGGCGCACTGCCCCGAATCCGGTTGGGGCAGCGCATTGTGCAGCCAGGAGTTCATGCCGCGGCGCTGACGCCGGTTGATGAGGACCAGGTCGGGGACGGGTTGCTCGAGCGCATCGCGCAGGCGGGACAGATCGGCCACCAACTCGTCCGGGGCAAGGTCGATCCGGCCGTTCGGCGTCCGCAACACCTCGGGTACCCGCGGTTCCAGAGGCCCGTAGTCGACGCCGTTGGGGTTGCGCTCGAGCAGTTCGAGGGTCAGGCCGCCGGGCACGGCGCCGAACCGGTCACCGTACGGGCCGCTGCGCAGCCGCAGATCGAGCAGCCGTTCGGGGCCGGTGCGATCGCCGGTGGCCCGGACCACGTCGTCGACGTCACGGCCGGCGAGTTTCGCCGCGCGGCGGGTCGCGGTGGCGGCGACCTCGTCGTCGAGCTCGGCGATCGGGCGGTCGGGTTCGCCCCTCACGATTGCCGTGAGCCGCAACAGAATCTGCCATTCGGGCATCTGCCCCGGGCCCGGCTCGAGCAGGGGCGCCGAATAGCGGGCCACGTTGCGCACCTGGAAGTGGGTGATCGCGAGGTCGTGGTGTCCGCGGGTCGTCAGCGGCGGGGGCGGCAGGATGACATCGGCGTGCCGGGTCGTCTCGTTGAGATAGCCGTCGATGCACACCATGAAGTCGAGGTCGGCCAGCGCGGCCTCGACGGCTCGGCTGTTCGGGAGCGACCGGGCCGGGTTGCCGGAGATCGTGATCAGGCCGCGCACCTGTCCCGGCCCGGGGGTGAGGATCTCCTCGGCGAAACACACCGCGGGAATCTCCCCCATCGCCTCCGGCATGCCGCGCACTCGCGATCGCCATCGATCGAAGACACGTGGTGCCTTCGGGTTTGCGGGCCACGTTGTGGGTCCGCCGGCGGGCGGGACCGGGAACATCGCTCCGCCCGGCCGATCGAGATTGCCCGTCACGACGTTGAGAACTTCGATCATCCAGTTCGCGATACTGCCGAACTCCTGTGTGCACGAACCTATTCGGGAATGCGCAACGGCGCCGTCCGCAGCCGCGAATTCGCGGGCGACCCGGCGGATCTCGTCGGCGTCGAGTCCGCAGATTCCCGCGACCGCTTCGGGGGTGAAGGGCTCGGCGAGGCGGAGAACGTCGTCGATGCCGTCGGTGTATTCGCTCAGGCGGCCGGGAGCGGCGAGACCTTCCGCGGCGATCACCGACACGAGCGCGAGCAGGAAGAAGGCGTCGGTTCCGGGTCGGATGGCAAGGTGGCGGTCGGCGATCTCCGCCGTGCGGGTGCGTGCCGGATCGACCACTACCAGCGTGCCGCCGCGCGCACGCAAGGCGTCGAGCCGCTTGCCGATGCCGGGCGCTGTGATCGTACTTCCGTTCGATACAAGCGGATTCGAACCGAGGATCAACAGGTAGGACGTGTGGTCGATGTCGGGGACCGGCATCCCCAGTCCGGTTCCGTAGAGCAGCATGTTCGCGTAGTTCTTCGGCAGGGTGTCGATGCTCGCGGGCGAGTAGACGTTGCGGGTGCCGATGGCAGCGATCAGCGGGTGCGCGTACAGCGACGGGTCGAGGTGGTGGGCGGCAGGGTTGCCCGAGTACACGGCACAGCTGTTCGGGTCCGCCGCGATGATCGGAGGCAGTCGTCGGCCGATCTCGGCGAAGGCTTCGTCCCACGTCGCCTCGCGGAAGCCGTCCCCGTCGCGGATCAGGGGCGTGCGGATGACGTCGGGGTCGTTCTCCAGCCGCGCGAGGCCCAGTCCCTTGGCGCAACTGTGTCCGGCGCTGAACACGTCGTCGGGGTTGGACGTCACCGACGTCACGGTGCGTCCGTCCAGTTCGAACAGCAATCCGCACGTGGCTTCGCACAACGGGCAGATGCGCACCCCGACGGTCTTGTCAGCGAGCACTTGCACACACCTCACGTTCGATGGTCACGGGTACTGCGGTCAGTCTGGGCATTGCGTTGATGGTCTGGACCCGGTCGTAGCCGGTCAGGTCGTTCACGTTGCTCCCGGCGACCCGAGGGTCCGCCTCGGTGTCGGAACCACCCCAACAATGGGTCATCGACACCGTGCCCGGGCCGACGCTCGGGTCGGTGTGCGCGACGGCCCGGATCCGTCCGTGGGCCGAGCGGATCCGGACGATGTCGCCGTGTTCGATGCCCAGTCGCTGCATGTCCTCCGGATTCACGCCTGCGGGGTTGTACCCGTGGCGTGGTAACCCGCCGATCTCCCGGCCCAGCGAGTTCATCAACTCCCGCATTCGCCGCACCGTCAGGCGCATCGGAAACTCGTTGATCCGGATCGATTCGCCGAGTGCAGCGGCGATTTCCCCGGCGACGTCGTCCGGGCACAGCGAAAGGCGATGTCCGGCTGCGTCTTCGGATGGCGGGCCCACCACCTTGTCGTCGGGAGGCGCAAGCATGCCACGTGGCGCTTTCTTCAACTCGGCCACGGGAATGCGCCCGCGCTCGGCGAACATCGCGAGCAGTTCCTCCGAGGTCGGCGGTGCAGACGGATCCAGCACGCGCCCGGCGAATTTGATCGACCGACCGGACGCGGCGGCGAGGCGGAAGTAGAACTCCCAGTCCTCGATCACGCCTTCCGGCGGCTCCACGATCCGCGGGGTGTACTGCGCGAAGGGCCGCGCGAAGAAGAACTCCATCAGCAGCGTGTGGTCGGGACGCTCGTACGCCATGGTCGGCGCGATCACGTAGTCGGCGAGCTGCGCGGTATCCGACATGCGGGTGTCGACACACACCAGCAGGTCCAGCGCACGCAGTGCCTGTTCGGCTTTCACCCGGTCCGGCAGTGCCCGTGCGGGATTGCCTCCCGAAACCACCAGGGCCCGCACCCGGTCGGGGCCGGGCTCGAGGATCTCGTCCGCGAGAATCCCGGACGGCAGTTCCCCGTTCATCGTTCCGATGCCGCCGATGCGGCTGCGGAATCCCGACTCCCAGGTACGAGCTGCAGAACGAGCCTCGGCCCGCGCCGGGACGTCCCGCGCGAGCACGTTGTGGTTGGGCGTCGCCTCGCCTTCGCGCAGGTACCGGCCACAGACGACGTTCAGGCACGCCACGAGATGCTCGGCGAGGTTGGAATGGGGGCCCATGCACACCCCGGTGCCCGTCGTCGCCATGCCCCGGGGTCCCGCTGCGAACAGCCTGGCTGCCCGGATCACGTCGACGGCGGGAACACCCGTTGCTTCCTCGGTGCGCTCGGGGGTGGCTGGCGCGACCGCGGCGGCGAGGGCGTCGAGGCCGTCCGCGAAGCGGTCGCAGAACTCCCGGTCGTGGCGGCCTTCGGACAGGATCACGTGCAGCAATCCGGCGAACAGCGCGGCATCCGTCCCGGGCCGCAGCTGCAGGTGCAGATCGGCGCGAACTGCGGTCTCGGTGCGTCGCGGATCGACGACGATGAGCTTCAGTCCGCGGGCCCGCGCGTCGCGGATCGAGACCGACGGGTTGCGGGTGATCGCGCCGTCGCCGTCGCCTCCGTTGAGGGAGACCATCGGGTTCGTGCCCGCGAGCAGCCACACGTCCGCCGTGTCGAAGCGCTGTCTTCCACCGAGGTACTCCCCCATCCGCGCCTGCACGACCCACTTGGCGGACTGGTCGATCGTCATGGTCGAGAAGAGTTTGCGAGATCCGGTGGTGCGGAACCACGCTCGCGCCATCGGTCCGGTCAGCGCTGCGAAGTTCTGCTGGGTGCCCATGAAGAGACCGAGCGAGTCCGGGCCGTGCTCACCGGTGATTGCGGCGATCCGCTCGGCGATCTCCGCGATCGCGGTATCCACCGGAACGGGCTCGTAGTCGCCGTTGCGGGTTCGGCGCATCGATGTGGTGAGCCGGTCCGGGCCCTGGAGGAAATCGCCGCCCCGACGGCCCTTCGGGCACGAGTAGCCGCCGGACAGCGGGTGCAGGCCGTCGCCGACGATGCCGACGATGCGGTCGCCGTCGACCTCCACACGCACCCCGCACGACGCGGGGCACAGACGGCAATAGGACAACTTCACCGGCACCGGTTGCTCCCTCCGCGGTTTTCGGGCAGAGACAATCGCCCTGCAAAGACGTGACCACCACCACACATCGGGCTTAATCTAACATCTGTAGTTAAACACTGCAAAAGGTGTCGGGCGGGCAACGTCGTCGTCGACACAGCACAAGGCCGTTCACCGACAACGTGGTGTCGGTGAACGGCCTTGTGGTCCAGTTCTATTCGGCTTCGACCAAGCTTGGAGTTGCGGCCGCCGCGACGCTGTCGTCACGCCCTGGTCGCCGACTTCGGAGCGCCAGGACGCCGAGCGTCACCACAGCCAGCAGCGTCGGCACGATCGTGAGCAGGAAGATGCTCTTGGCATCCAACCCGGCCGCGATGAGCAGCGCACCGATCGCCGGCCCCGCGATCGAACCGACTCGTCCGATGCCCATCGCCCAGCCGACACCCGTTGCGCGGACCGCGACGGGATACACCGTTGCCGCGATCGCGATGATGCCTGCCGAACTTCCCGACATGCCGAACCCGACGAAGAAGACCGCCACCAGGAGAAGCCATCCGCTGCCGAGCAGCAATGCGACCGCTGCGGTGAACACGGCGCCGAGGGTATAGCCGGCCATCACGACGACGAATCCGTTGCCGATCCGGTCGGTGATCCGCCCGAACGTCAGCGCACCGGTCATCCCACCGAGATTGAACAGCGACGCCGCCACGAGGGCGGTCGATGCACTCCGGCCGCCCTCCCCGAACAGGGTCGGCATCCAGCTGAGCAGGAAGTAGATGACCAGGAAGTTGATGACGAACACGCCCCACAGCAGGACCGTGTCGGCCGCGCGGCCGGAGCGGAACAGGGCGCCCACCGGCGACTTCGTCGCGACCGCCGCGTCCTGGATGAACCGGGTCGCGGCGTCGATACGCGCCTCGGGTGCGATCTCGCCGACGATCTGCACGGCCTCCTCGTGGCGCCCGCGGGCCACCAGGAACTTCACGGATTCCGGCAGCCATCGCAGGGCCGCGACCACCAGGATCAACGGCAGCACACCACCGAGGACGAACAGCGACTGCCAACCGAACCTGGGGATGAGGAATGCAGCGCCGAAGCCACCGATGAACCCACCCAGCGACATGCCCGCGATCGTCACCGTCACCATCGTCGCGCGGATCCGTGCAGGGCTGTATTCACTCACCATGGCAACAAGATTCGGTGTCACTCCACCGAGCCCGAGGCCCGCGATCACCCGCAGCACGATCAGCGCCGGCATCGAGGTCACCACCGCAGTGGCCAGCGTGAACACCGCGAAGATGACGGTGCACGCAATGATGATCTTGCGCCGACCGTAGCGGTCGGCCAGCGGGCCGAACAACAGACTGCCCACCACCATCGCGCCTGTGCTCAGCGCGAGCGCGAAGCCGAACGATGCCGGTGCGATGTCCCAGTCCTTGGAGATCGCCGGAATGACGAACCCGATGAGTTGCGCGTCGATGCCGTCCAGGATCGCGAGACCCAGGCACAGCGCCAGCACACGCTTCTGCAGGGACGACAGAGACGAACGGTCGATGAGCGCGGTGATGTCCACATCGCGAGTACCGCTCACGTGCGTGTCCTCTCGGAGAAGGGATGGAGCTCAGGACCGGGACGTGGCAGCGTCCGCGGTGGATACATCCTTGGGCACCGGGATGGCGTCGACCGGCGGCGTCTGGAATCGCTCCCGCAGAACAGCTTTCGCCAGCTTGCCGGAGAAGGTGCGGGGCAGCGGCTCGTCGAGGGCCACCGCGTGCACCGGTCGCTTGAACTTGGCGAGGTTGCCGCTCGACACCGAGGTGATGTCGCGGACGATCTCCTCCGCCGGACGTTCGCTGTGGAAGACGACCATGGGAACCTCACCCCACCGGTCGTCCTTGACGCCGATCACGGCGAGATCGACCAACCCCTCGATGCCGTGCAGCACCTTCTCGATCTCGGCCGGGTACACGTTCAGGCCGCCGGAGATGAGCATGTCCTTGCTGCGATCGACCACCTTGAGGAAGCCCCCCTCATCCTGCAGGCCCAGGTCGCCGGTGTGCAGCCAGCCGTCGACGAGCGTCGCCGCCGTGGCCTCCGGCTTGTTCCAGTACTCCTGCATGACGTGCTCACCGCGCACCAGGATCTCGCCGACCTGGTGCGGCTCGGCGAATCCACCGTTCTCGCCCGCGATGCGCAGCTGCGTTCCGGCCAGGGCCAGCCCGGCAAATCCCGGACGGGTTCGAGCATCCTCGTAGTTCAGTGTCGATGCCATGCCCGACGCCTCGGTCAGTCCGTACGCTTGCGTCATCGGCACGCCGCGGCTCTGGTAGAAGTCGAGCAGGTCCAGGCTGATCGGTGCGCCACCTGCGCCCGCAAAGGTGAACTTGGCGAGCTTGCGCTTGCCGAAGTCGGGCAGCTGCGTCATGCGCTCCCAGATGACCGGGACGGTGGTGGTCGCGGTGATCTGTTCGCGCTCGAACGTGTCGAGGGCGATGGCCGGGTCGAACTCACGCAGCAGCACCATGGTGGATCCGGGCAGCACGACGAGTTGCGCAAAGATGGACAACACCGAACCGGTGTAGACCAGCGGAGCCGAACACATGACGCGGTCACGACCGGAGATGCCGTGGCTGAGCACCTGGGCGATACCCGGCGCGAGCGCATTGCGGTGCGTGATGAGCGCGCCCTTCTGGACCCCGGTCGTGCCCGACGTGTAACAGATGAACGCCGGATCCGAGGGGTGGATCTCCACGGCGGGAGCCTCACCGGGTTCGAGCAGCTCGCTGTACGGCCGATGATCGGTTCCGCCGATCGCGAAGATCTCGAAATCCGTTTCGGATGCCGCGACTTCGAGCAGGGGCGCCAGCTCGTTCTCGACGATCACGACACGCGGCGCCGAGTCGGTGATCATAGGTGCCAGTTCCTTGCCGACCAACCGGAAGTTGAGCGGGACGCTGATCGCCCCGAGCTTGAGCGTGGCCAGAACGATGTGTGCCAGCTCGGGGCGGTTGAGCATCATCACGGCGACACGATCGCCCTTCCGCACGCCCCGGGCTGCGAGCCCCCGCGCCAGCGAGTCGGTGACCGCATCCACCTCGGCCCAGGTCTGGGAAGTGTCCCCGAAGACGATCGCTTGCTGGGTGGGACGAGTCTTGCCCCAGTATCGAACCAGATCGGCCAGATTCATTCTGTCTCCTCGTGCCGGCCGTGGCGGCGTAGCCCGCTCTCGCTCACGACTGTCGAAATGTGCGGCTCCTGCCGAGCCTGTCCACCCGTCCAAGATCCCCGGGCGCGGGAAGCACACTCACCGAGAGTGTGAGCGCGGTCACCGGGGACGGGACGAATCTAACATGCGTAGGTAAACGGTACAACCGAATCTGCCGGGTATTTTCTCGGCTAACCGCGAGCGGCCGCGCTCCTGCCGGACGGATCGCCGGAACCGTCGTGGCACGACAGGCCGGCGAGCACCTCGTCGGTGTCCGCGCCGAACTTCGGAGGCAGTGCCGGCGCGAATTCCTCCCCGGACACCCGGATCGGGCTCGCAACGAATTCGAGTTCACCCACGCCCTCGTACTCGACGCGGTAGGTGTTGGAACGGCTGGTGAAGTGCGGATCGGCGATCATGTCGCTGACCGAATTGACTGGCCCACCTGCGATCTCGTGCTCGAGAAACAGCGCGAGCCATTCGTCGCGCGTGCGCTGCAGGAAGATCTCCCGAAGCTCCCGGTACACGTGATCGGCGCGCGCCGGCGCCTCGGCATCGGTACTCACGAGATCTATCTCCAGCAGATCCGGGCGGTCCACCGCGAGACAGAAGTTGCGCCAGAACTTCTCGACGTGCGAACCGAACAGCATGGCTTCGCCGTCCTTCGTCCGGTACGCCTCGAGGCGCGGCCAGTCGGGCAGGCGCCCATCCGGCAGCCAGGTGGGACGCGGGATCGACCGGTCCTTGTTGAGTTCGGCATCGATCAGATCGGGCATCCACGCTGCGGCGACGTCGATTCCCGCCACCTCGAGCCGGCAGCCCTCCCCGGTGCGGCCCGCCCGGTGTACCGCGGCCAGCAGGCCCATCGCGCCGTACGCACCGAGCGCGTACATCGCCATCGGTGGCGTTGTCCCACCGGCGATCCCGTCGATCGGCGGCTCCTCGGGCGTGCGAACCTCACGGAGCCCCGCATAGGCGTCGAACACCGGCCCGCCGGTGCCGAGTTGGCTGTACGGGCCGTCCGACCCCATGCCCGACACCGTGCAGAAGACGATCCTCGGATTCACCTGTCGCAGTCGGTCGTATCCGACGCCGAGCCAATCCAGGTAGCCGCCGCGCATACCTTCGACGACGGCATCGCACGTGCGGGCGAGGTCCAGGAATGTGCGTTTTCCCTCGTCGGTGCGCAGATCGAGCGCCACGCTCTTCTTCCCGCGGTTCCACCGCAGATGCATGAACGAGGGTCCGTCCTCGTCACCGATCGCGCGGCTGCCGCCCACCCGCACCGGATCTCCCAGCGGCCCCGACTCGATCTTGATGACTTCGGCTCCCAGATCGGCGAGGTGACCGCCGACCGACGAAGGTGCCAGTTGCGCGACCTCGAGGATGCGCATTCCCTCGAGGAGGGAGTATCCGCTCATTCCGTGCCTCTTTCGGAAATATTCAGTGTCTGTTCGGGTTTCAACTCGACCCACAGGCCTTCGGCCTCTGCGACCAGTGTGTCGCCGTGGTACATGGCTCCGCGCATGAACCGCTTGCGACCGTCCTGTCGCACGAATTCCGCCTCCACCCGCAGTTCGACGTGGAGCGGAGCAGGCGCCCGGAAGTCCACATGGAGATAAGCCGTGCGAGCCCACGGACGCCCGAAACCGTTCGCGAGCCGAGCCATGATCTCGTCGAAGATCAGCGGCGTGACACCGCCGTTCATCGCGTAGCGGCCGGAATGGAAGCGGCCGACCGTGACCCGTCCCCGAGCGGTCGTTTCCGTCACCTCGTCGAGGTGCAACGGGGGCGCAAGGGCCTGGCCTCGTCCGGCCAGATCCCATCGACGGCCCGGGATCTGGTCGTCCTCGCCGACCTCGTGCTCCTCCAATTCCGTTGCCACGGAACGGATTTTCCCGGCGATGGCCGATGCGGTCGCGGGGTCGGGACGCGATCGCGTGAAAGCCTCCTGCACCGCACGCACTGCGGCGACCAACTCGGCGAACTCGTCGTCGGCCTCGGCCGTCGGGGTGAACGGATCATCCCAGTTCGGGTCCCAGACATCTATCGATGAACTCGCACGATTCAGAACGTCCATGATGCCCCCTCTCACACGGTTTCCTCACGGGCACCGAAGAATTCCGTGAACATGTCGCCGACGGCGCGCGGCCGCAAGGTGGTGCGCGCGACCGTGTTCTCGCGGTCGTAGCGACTGCGCAGATCGCGTCCGTGTCCGGCGAGCAGGAGCGATTTGATTTCCCTGATCGCCTCGGGCGGTTGCGCCGC
Organism: Rhodococcus sp. O3; assembly: GCF_048897285.1. Lineage (NCBI taxonomy): Bacteria > Bacillati > Actinomycetota > Actinomycetes > Mycobacteriales > Nocardiaceae > Rhodococcus > Rhodococcus sp. O3. The sequence continues at coordinate 8,960 of NZ_JBMBTE010000017.1, read as the reverse complement.
TATCTGCGCTGCCGCCTCCAACGCGGCCTCGAGCACGTCGCCGTCCCTCGCGTAGCGAGTGAGCAGGCCGATGCGGTAGGCCTCGTCACCGGCGACCGCGCGCGACGTCATGAGGAGATCTCGCGTCTGCCCCGCTCCGATCAACGTGTCGAGAATCCACGTCAGATTCGCGCCACCGTACTTGGCCGCGGTCACCGTGAACCGCGTCGACGCGCCTCCGACCCGCAGGTCGGAGCACGCCGCAAGCAGGGTTCCGCCGCCGTACGATATGCCCTGAACTGCAGCGATCGTGGGTTTGGGAAATTCGAGGTATCGCCACAGCAATTCCTCGCGCTCGAGCATCGCCTCCAGGTTCTCCTCCGACGACAGCACGGCGAGTTCCTTCAGGTCGTACCCCGCGGAGAAGGCACGATCGCCCGCCCCCGCGATCACGACGACCCGGACGGTGTCGTCGGCTGCGGCCCGCGTGAGCGCCGCATCGAGTGCTCGTTGCATCGACAGGGAGATCGCGTTGTGCGCCTCCGGACGATTCAGCGTCAACTGCAGTACGCCCGGCCCGGGCGACGACTCGAGTAGTTCGCTCGTGGTCATGCCGCTCGGGGTCATGCCTTGGCGCCGGCGTTCTTCCGGCGCTCCTCCGCCATCGCGGCGGCATCGCTCATGATCATCTTGTGGAACACCTGTCCCGGAAGTTCGTTCCGCCCGTAGACCAGTTCGTCCACCTGCCCGTGCGAGACATTGTCGGTGATGGTCTTGGTCACGAACCAGTCCTCCGCGTGGAGCGTCTCCATGAGCAGTTCCCAGTTCTTCTCCAGGATCCGTTTCTCACGAGGAGTGGTGGGCTCGGACGGCGAGAGCAGCCGGATCGTGCAGTACGACACGTTGGGATCGTCCACGTCGGGGACGATGGTCCAGATCTCGAAGTGGTTCGGCTCGGTGACGAGCATCGTGCCGGGATAGATCGTGTAGTTGGCGAGGGAGTAGTCGCGCACATCGAACGAATCCGGATTGGCGTCGCGTACGTCGGTAATCGACCTGCGCGCCACCACGATTCGCCACGAACGGTCGACGAGGTCGAACGCGGTGATGTTGCCCTCGAGGTAGTTGCACACCGTCTTGGTGTGCAGCTGGCACAGGTGGTACGAATCCTGCACGCCGTCCACCGCGATCTTCCAGTTCATGTCGAGCTTCCAGGTCTCCTTGCGGACCTGGAACGAGTCCCCGATACCGGTATCCGCGACCTCGGCGTCGTGCTTGTCTCCGAGTACCTGGGCGATGTCCAGGTCGGCCCCGACCGTCGGCACGACCCAGACGAGACCGTGCCGCACCTCGCACGGAAACTCCACCAGACCGTATTGCGAGCGATCCATCCCCTCGAAGCCCTCGGCGTGCGGCAGGCCACGCAGCGAACCGTCTCGGCCGTACGCCCACTTGTGATAGGGGCAGCTGAAGATGCGCTTGCATCCCGAGTCGTCGAACTCGACCTTGGCTCCGCGGTGCCGGCACACGTTGGAGAACGCCTTGACGGAGCCATCGGACTGCCTGACCACCAGCAACGGCGTGCCGATGAGGTCGGTGGTGATGAAGTCGCCCGGCTGCTTCAGCTCGTCGACGTGCGCCACGATGTGCGGAAACCGACGCACGACGTCGCGTTCGAGGCTTGCCAGCTCGGGGTCGTTGAACACGGAGAAGGGCACATGCAACAGGTCGTCCGCGTAGTCGGTGGTGTTGTTGTCCTTGTGCGCGATCAAGCGCCGAGTGAGTTCGATCTTGTCTTCACGCTGCATGCCCTCAGGATGGCACATGAGACATCAGGCGTCTAGTGTCTCAGCGAGACTACTCGGCGGTATTGTTCATGCGTGGCACAGAAGACCGATGCAGAGACCGTGGACGTCACCGCGGCGATCCTCGTCGCTGCCGAATCGTGCTTCGAGCGGTTCGGCATCACGAAGACGACCATGGCCGATGTGGCCCGAGCAGCGAACATCTCCCGGGCGACGCTCTACCGATACTTCTCGGACCGCGAAGCGCTCATCATGGCCTCGATCGTCCGCCGCGCACGCATGAACATGGAGCCGTGGCGAGCTCGCATCCGGGAGTACCCGACCTTCGGCGAACGGATCGTGGAGGGCCTCTGCGCCAACATCCGGCGAGGCATTCGGGATCCGATGATCCACCTGCTCGTGTCTCCCGCCGAGGCCACGCTCGCCAACACGCTGCTCGCGACGTCCGGCAAGGCCGTCGAGCTGACCCGCGAGCTGTGGGAGCCGATTCTCACCGAGGCACAGGAGTCCGGCGAGTTGCGCACGGACATCGACCTGGACCTGCTGTGCGAATGGCTGTCCGAGCTCGAGATGAACTACATCAGCGCCCTGGGCGCCGATGCCGGCTCGCTGGACCGGCTGCGGGACAAGCTCCGCATGTTCGTGGTTCCCGCCCTGGTGGCACCAGGGCACTGACACTGGATCACCGACAACGCCGGGTCGCCGATCCCGCACGGAGGTCCTGCAATATGCGGGACAGTGGGATTCATGAACGCATTCGACCTGAACCACTCGCTGCGTGAGCAGTGGGAATTCCACTGGAACCATCAGATCCGAGCCAGGCTCGATGGCCTCACCGACGACGAGTACTTCTGGTCCCCGGTACCCGATGCGTGGAGCGTGCGACCGCGGGGCACGTCGACGGCGCAGATTCAGGCGGGATCGGGTGACTTCACCATCGACTTCGCCTTCCCCGAGCCCGTGCCGGCACCGTTCACGACGATCGCGTGGCGGCTCGGCCACGTCATCGTCGGGGTGCTCGCCGTCCGCAACGCGGCGCACTTCGGTGCCGCACCGGCGTCGTACGAATCGTGGGAGTACGCCGGCGACGCCGCCACCGCGCTCGACCAGCTCGAAACGCAGCTCGACGTGTGGCTCGCCGGCGTCCGGGATCTCGGCAACGACGGGTTACTGGTCCCCGTTGGCGACAAGGAACCGTATCCGGAGCTGACGAGGGCGGATCTGGTGCTTCACATCCACCGCGAGCTGATCCATCACTTGTCGGAAGTCTCGCTGCTGCGCGACCTGCATACGCACACGCATCGCTCCTGAGCCGGGGTCAGAGTGACCATGTGGGCTCGGTCCGATCCACGACTCGAGTCGGAATCCGCCCACACTGTAGCGTGAGCGAATCCGCACTCGCCCGCGTAGATCGTCGGGCGGCCGCGCTCGAATCGCTGTGCGGCTGTCCGGCCGGCGCGCGAACCCCGCCCTACGAAGGCACTACACCGGCCGCGCGATATACCGTCCGCTCCCCCGGCGCGGAGATCTCGTCGACAACCCCCTTGGCGACGAGGTCCTCCAGCACCGCAAGCACGATCGTCCAGTCCACATCGAGCCTGCCCGCGAGTTCGACGACCGGATGCGACTCGTTCCCGAGTGCATCCACGATCAGTTCGGCGAGCCGCGCCGACACCGCCATCGCAGGCGAAGCAGCGAGTCCGGGGAGCTCGAGGGACGAAATCTCGACCATCGGAATCGGCTCGGTGATCGCAGAGTCGACACCCGGTGCCGGAATGACTTGGGTCTCAGCAAGGTTGGGCGTGATACCCCGCCGCTCGAGCTCGCCCCACAGGCCCGCCATCGACGCGACCGAATCGAAGTAGTAGTCGGATTCGCGGATCCGCCAGAACCTCCACCCGGACCGTTGCAGTTCACGTTCCCGTTCGAGCTCGGCGCGCTGCCGGTCGGGGCCGGTGTGCCAACGATCGCCGTCGCACGCGACCGCCAGCCTGCCTGCTGAACCGGTCACCACCAGATCGATGAAGTGGCCGTTGACCTCGACCTGCGGGTTCACGTGATATCCGCGAGCAACGATGTCGAGGAAGACCTCCTGCTCGAAGAGGCTGCCGAACGCCTCGTGCCGCTCGTCGCGTGTCACGCCCTCCGGCATCGGCGCGGCGGGTGTCGGGGACGTCGACTGCATGTAGGAGAGCAGCGAATGCCGCAGGTCCGTCGGCCGCAGCGTATCGACCGTCCGCGAATGGAACAACCACAGCTGGTCCTGCGCCCGCGACGCGGCAACGTTGAACCGCCGCTGGTATTCGGTCCGCGTCATCGCCGCGATGTTCTGTTCGGGTGCGACGACCATCGACAGGAACACCACGTTCCGCTCGTCGCCCTGGAAATCCGGGGGCGTGCCGACGCGGAGCCGGCATTCCTCCCACTGCTCCGGGGTGAGCCTGTCCAGCAGTTCGTTCTGGATGACGTCGACCTGCGACTGTCCCTGCAGAACCACCACACCGAACGTCTTCCCGTCATAGGCCTCGTCCTCGAGGCACTGCACGAGCGTGTCGACGAGGGCACGTGCCTCGACGCGGTTCGTCAGCGACGAATTCTGCCCGGTCACGAAGCCGTCTTCGACGAAGGTGGTGCGCAGCGGCGGCAACCGGTCGGACCCGAACTGCCGCACCGGAACCAGCGGGTCGTCCGCATAGAACTGGTCGCTGGACCAGGCGATGATCTCGGGCATGGACCGGAAATGCTCCCGCAGCCGGACGACGCTCCCGAATCGCGATCGCAGCAGCGAGAACATGCTCGACCGCGGAGTGAAACTGTCCCGCAGATAGTTCGGGATGTCCGGCAGGTAGGAGTCGAGACGACTGAACACACCGTCGAGCGCACCCAGCGACACCGCACTCGGCGCACACTGCTTGTCGTCGCCGACCACGATGACACGCGGCGCCAGCCACAGCAGGAACAGGCTGCTGATGTCGGCCTGGCTCGCCTCGTCGACGATGACGACGTCGAACGAATTCTGTTCCGGCGGAATCGAAGCCAGCACCTGTTGCAGCGGCATCACCCACGCGGGCACCGCGCCCTGCGCGACCTGCATGGCCTCACGTGCCGCGGCACGATAGCGCTCGGCGTACCTGCCGGTGCCCTTGCCGATGCTCGCCACGTGGTCGCGGTACGAATGCAGCGCCTGGACCTGCTCGGCGGTCGTGCGATCGAGACACGCGCTCCACGCCTTCTCCGCGGCGAGCTGCGCGGTGAGCCGCGCGATGTCCTGCTCGACTTCATCGAGGTCACGGTCGAGCTGCAGGTCGTCGCGGTTCTCGTGATGGTCTCGCACCCATTCCTCGGCGCGACGCCACGCCCACGCGTTCTCGATGTCGGCGAGGCGGGCAGGCCATGGCGGTTCCGAAGGACCGTTCCCGAGAGCGTGCGCGAGAGCCGGTGCGGCGTCGGTCAATCGCGCGTGCAGGGAGACGAGGTCCAGTTCCTCGCGGTGTTCGCCGGCGGCACGGTCCCACGCGTCCAGAGCCGCGTTGATGCCGTCCAGGTCCGCGTCGTGGAAGGCCCGGGCCAGGGCACGTCCCTCGGGTGACGCACCCCCCGAAATCTCACCCCGCACATACATGCCGATCGATTCGAGCCAGGCCTTGCTCGCCTCGGCGGTCCCGGCCGCGGCGATGGCCCGCGCCGACTGCGCAACGGACCGTGCCTGTTCGACGTTCGCGATCCGCGGCGCACCGGGGTTGATCTCCCGCAGCGCCGACTCGACGTCCCGTGCCCGGGCGACGAGGTCGGCGACGATGACGCGGTCCCTGTCGATGAAGGCCAGCGCGCCGACGGCACGGCTGCGCGGCTCGTCGAGTGGGATGTCGATACCGAGATCGCGGAGGGCGATTCCCACCACCCGGACCGCGTCGAGCGCGCGTAGGTGTTCGGCGACGATCCGGGCCGTCTGGGCGGTGGTGGCCGCGACGCCGTCGACGGTCGCGAGCTCACCGAGTTCCTCCACCGCGGATTGCTCGTCGCTCCTGCGGAATCGGGTGAAGCCACTGCGCCACGTGTCGCCCGCTTCCAGCTTGTTCGCCAGCGCGTCGTAGGCCTCGAAGGCACGCTGCCCCGTCACCGGTGTCTCCACCGTGTGGGCGCCGACGAACCGGTCGGCCTCCTGCGCTGCCTGCACGAGTTTCGCGAACTCGGCGGCCTTTCCCCACAGATGCTGCGCCTGCCCGGACAGGACGTCGTCGGCGAGGCGCTGGAATCGCGGATCGAGCCGTTCCGCATCCTGCAGGGCCCCCTGCAGTTGCCGGCAGAGTTCGTTGATGCGGGCGAGCGCCTCGGGTGACGCGCCCTCGAGAACCCACAGCAGTCCCGACGCGTGACCCTCCGTCGCCTCGGACGGTGCCTGGGCGACCGCGTTGCACGCGTACTGCAGCTCGCGCTGGGTGGGAAGGGTCAGTTCCGGGAAGACCTGGAATCGGCGCCGCGCGCGGTCGACGTTCGACCGCTGGTGGAGCATGAGGAGGATCTGGAATTCCTCGGGGGTCAGCGGTGGGATGTCGGTGAGGACCGGGCCGGGCAGCCATCCGTACCGCGTTTCCTGTGCCCGGACCCGCCGGACGATCGACGCGACGGTCCCGCCGTAGCCGGCCGAGACCTCGGGGTGGACGACCGTCTCTTCCGCGCGGCTCTGCCGGATCTGTTCCGTCAGCATCGCTCGACGGTTCAGTGCCTCGTCGCGTTGCGCGGTGAGGTCACCGATGCGCTGCGCCGCGCGCCGTGGGTTGAATTGTGCTTTGCGCGTGGCGATCCCGCTGATGCTGTGGGTGAGCTCCTCGGAGCCGCCCCGCGCCGTGTCGGTCACCGACACGCACAGTTCCTGCAGCTCGGGCGGAAGCATGCCGCGGAGCACGCGCAGCGCCTGCGCCTTCTCACTCGTGACCAGCACGCGCTGACCGCGAGCCAGCAGGGCCGACATGAGGTTGGCGATGGTGTGGGTCTTGCCGGTGCCCGGCGGACCTTCGACCACGACGCCGATGTCGCCGGTGAACCGGTCGATGATGTCGCGCTGCTCCTCGTTCGCGGGCAGCGGGAACAGCGGATCGTCGGCGAGCAGGGCGGACGGCGTGACTGCGCGAACACCGTCGGCGATGCGGTCGAGCCATGCGACGCGGTCCGCCGGCTCGATCGTCTCGACGAGCTGCGCCAGGCCGAGCGGCACGGGGTTCGACTCGTCGGCGGCGGCCCTGATCATGCGGTCGTAGTACTCGACGAGCGCATACGCACCGCGCTTGCGCAGCACCAGGGCGGGTGACGGCGTCAGGAACGCCTCGGGCGCCCGCGCCTCCTCGGCACGATCGACGACGTCGACACCCACGGTGAGCGCGCGATCGGCCCACTCCTTGAAGAACGCCCGGGTCGCGGGGTCGACGGGCGACGCGACCTGCAGGGCGAGGGATTCGTGCAGGCTGCGGGTACTGGACGGGTCGAACACCTCCAGCCCGGTGAGGAGCTGGGTGTCCTCGAGCGACGGGCCGGCCTCGGAATTCAACCGGACGAACAGGTCGCCGGACTCCGCGTCACGCTCGACGAGGGCGGACTGCGTGATCAGGTGGGTGCACACCCGCTCCCCCGCCACGGCAGTGGAGAGCTGCAGCAATCCCGATGCGACGACGAGTTCCAGCGATTCCGGTTGGCCTTCGAGGTCGAGCATCGCGCGCTGCAGGAACGTGTAGACCTGCGACTCGGCGCGGCGTTCGCGGTCGGCGGCCGCCCACGCCCGCCATTGCGCGAGCCAGGTGTCGAAGCCGCCGGTGTCCCCCGGAGTCCGCGGGTGAAGAACCGGTTCGACGGTGGAGTCGTCGATCGCGCCCTGCACGTACCTCGCGAAAAGCTCGGGAGGTTGCGGCGGCGGCTCTTCGAGGCGACCGCGCGGAACGCGGAGGACGACGTCGCCCGCTGCGGCATCCGCACGGAGACTCACCTCGTCGAGAGGCATCACGGCACGGTGCTTGCCCAATACCCGGACGGGTGCGCTGCGGGCTGCGACGAGCTCGGACAAGAAGGTGAGCAGGCGTTGCACGCGATCCCTCAGTTCGGGATCGTTCTCCCTCGACTCGACCACTCCACTCACCCTGCTTCCACCCGTCTGACGGAAACGGGCAGTACCACCTTAGGAACTGTTGCCGACATATTCATGTCCGGTCCCCCTTCGAATCCCCTCACCGAAATGACAGAATCCCATGTCCGGACCGTGTGCGGCCGACCACCCGGTGAGCAACCTCCACGATCCCGGCCTCTCCCGGCGTTACGGTACGAAACAACGCCCGAGCCGAGGAGAAGCATGAGCGAGTGGACCGACCGCCCGACCGCGGACATCGTCGCCGACCTGACGCTGGACGAGAAGGCGTCGCTGACGAGCGGTTCGAACTTCTGGTTCACCGAGCCCGTCGAGCGCGCCGGGATCCCGTCCATCATGCTGACCGACGGTCCGCACGGGGTGCGGAAGCAGACCGGGGGCGGCGACCACCTGGGCCTCGGCGCCGCGGAGCCCGCGACGTGCTTCCCGCCGGCGGTTGCCCTGGGTGGCACATTCGATCCGGACCTGCTGGAGCGGGTCGGGGTCGCGCTGGGCACCGAGGCCCGCGCCGCGCAGGTCGGGGTTCTTCTCGGGCCCGGTATCAACATCAAGCGAACCCCGTTGTGCGGACGCAACTTCGAATATCTCTCCGAGGATCCGTTGCTGTCGGGCGTCCTGGGCGCGGCTCTGGTGCGGGGGCTTCAGTCCCAGGGCGTCGGTGCGTCGCTCAAGCACTACGCGGCGAACAACCAGGAGACCGACCGGATGCGGGTGTCGGCGGACATCGATCCGCGGCCGCTGCGCGAGATCTATCTGCGCGGGTTCGAGCGGGTCGTCGAGGATGCCCGTCCGTGGACGGTGATGTGCTCGTACAACCGCATCAACGGGGTGTACGCGTCGGAGAACCGGTGGCTGCTCACCGACGTGCTGCGCGACGAGTGGGGATTCGACGGTCTCGTCGTCAGCGACTGGGGCGCGGTCGCCGACCGGGTCGCGGCACTGGCGGCGGGGCTGGATCTGGAGATGCCGTCGACCGGTGGCCGCACCGACGCCGAGATCGTCGCCGCGGTGCGCGCGGGCACACTCGACGAGTCCGTGCTCGA